>NZ_JBFUKA010000059.1:0-28870 GCF_056401085.1 Nocardioides sp. P4_G4 | reverse complement strand
GGCGAGCACCTCGTCGTCCGCGGACGGGGCGCCCACCTGCTGCTGGACGAGCGCGACGGCTACCACCTGGCCCGCCTGTCCAACGACTTCGTCGAGAAGCGTCTCGGCGTCTCGACCAGTCGCAACGTGCGGGTGATCCGCGAGCTGGCCACGCGCTGGGGCTGAGGCTCCGCGGGCGCACGGATCGGGCACGGGGAAGGCAGTTCGAGTCCTGCAGGGTCATCGGCAGGCGGGGGAGCGCCTCGACGCTGCCGAACTGCCTTCGCTGTGCGCGGCCTCAGACGTGCAGCGTCTCGATGACCGCGTCGCCGCGCGACATCTTGCCCGCGGCGCGGGGGAGCTCCGCGCGGGCCATCAGGTGGTGGGCGCGCGCCTCGTCGAGCGTCGACCGGCCGACCACGGCGCCGTCCGACACCAGCGGGACGAGCAGGGAGCGGTCGTCGCCGTCGTCGACGGGTGCCGTGCCGATCCCGACGACCTCGGCCCGGGCGACGCCTCGGTCGTCACGCCGTCGCAGCGCGTACTTCCGACCCCCGATCGAGGCCTTGTCGGTCGAGCGCTTCGCGACCGACACCATCCGCCCGTCGTCGCCCGCCCGGGAGACGAGCTTGTAGACGAAGCCGCAGGTCGGGTGCCCCGACCCGGTCACCAGCTGGGTGCCGACCCCGTAGCCGTCGACCGGGGCGGAGGCCAGTGAGGCGATCGCGTGCTCGTCGAGGTCGCTGGTCACCAGGATCCGGGTGCCGGTCGCCCCCAGCGAGTCGAGCTGGGCCCGCACCTCGTGCGCCAGCACGCCCAGGTCGCCCGAGTCGAGGCGCACCGCCCCGAGGTCGGGGCCGGCGATCTCCACCGCGGTCCGCACCGCCTCGGCGACGTCGTAGGTGTCGACCAGCAGCGTCGTGCCGGTGCCGAGCGCATCGACCTGGGCGCGGAAGGCGTCCGCCTCGGTGTCGTGGAGCAGGACGAACGAGTGGGCCGCCGTGCCCGCGCTCGGCACGCCGTACCGCTGGCGCGCAGCGAGGTTGGAGGTGGTCGCGAACCCCGCGACGTACGCCGCCCGGGCGGCCGCCACGGCCGCCTCCTCGTGGGTGCGCCGCGAGCCCATCTCGATGCACGGCCGGTCGCCGGCCGCCCAGGTCATCCGGGAGGCGGCGGAGGCGATCGCGGAGTCGTGGTTGTAGATCGACAGCAGCACCGTCTCGAGGAGGACGGCCTCGGCGAAGCCGCCCTCGACCACCAGCAGTGGTGAGTAGGGGAAGTAGGCCTCGCCCTCGGCGTACCCCCAGACGTCGCCGGAGAAGCGGTAGGATGAGAGCCACTCGCAGGTCGTCTCGTCGACCACCGCGCGGAGGACGGCGAGGTCCTCGTCGGTGAAGCGGAAGTTCTCGATGGCGTCGAGCGCGCGACCCACCCCGGCGACCACGCCGTAGCGGCGTCCGGACGGGAGGCGCCGCGGGAAGAGCTCGAAGACGGAGTGCCGCTCGGCCGTGCCGGCGTGCAGTGACGCCTGGACCATGGTGAGCTCGTAGTGGTCGGTGAGCAGCGCCGGCGATCGGGTCACCGGTGAAGCCTCCCACGGGGGAGCGGGCCCCCGGGCCTGTGCCACCATGGCCCCGTGTCCGCTGCCAGCCCAGTCGAGGTCGATCCGACGCTCTCGCCGGACGAGATCACGTTCCTCGCCAAGCCGTGGGTGACCATCGTCTGGAACGACCCGGTCAACCTGATGTCCTACGTCGCCTACGTCTTCCAGAAGTACTTCGGCTACGACAAGGCCAAGTCCGAGCGGCTGATGATGGAGGTCCACACGGACGGCAAGTCGGTGGTCTCCACCGGCACCCGCGAGGAGATGGAGCGCGACGTGCAGGCCATGCACGAGTACGGGCTGTGGGCGACCATGGAGAAGGCCTCGTGAGCGGCAGCGGGGGGTGCGCGCAGTGACCGGCTTCGCCCGGCACCGCAGGAGTCGCCTCGTCATCGCCACCTTCACGGGGTTCGAGGCGGACCTGCTGCGCTCCCTGGCCTCCCAGATCGTCGAGCTGCTGCGCAACGAGGCGGCGGTCCCCGACGAGTCCCGGGACCCGTTCGAGGCGATGATGGACTTCTCGGGGCCGACCACCGCACCCGAGGACCCGGTGCTGCACAGGCTCTTCCCCACGGCGTACGCCGACGACGAGGAGGCCGCTGCCGAGTTCCGGCGCTTCACCGAGGGCAGCCTGCGTGACGGGAAGGCGGCCGCCGCGATCACGATCATCGACGGGCTCGAGGAGGCCGGGCTGCCGCCCGAGCTGACGGAGGACGGCCTGATGATCGACGTCGAGCTCGACGAGCCGACCGCCGAGACATGGATGCGCTCCTTCACCGACATCCGTCTGGCGCTGGCCACCCGGCTCGGGGTCGAGGACGGTGACGAGGACCGTTGGCACTCCCTGCCCGACGATGACCCCCGGGCCCAGGCGCACGACATCTACGAGTGGATCGGCTGGCTCCAGGAGACCCTCGTCGAGGCGCTCACGGCATGAGCCCGGTCCCCGATTTCGTCGTCGAGATCCGCGAGATGATCGGCACCCACCCGCTGTGGCTGCCCGGGGTCACCGCCGTCATCCGGCGTGGCGACGAGATCCTGATGGTCGAGCGGGCCGACAACGGGGCGTGGACGCCGGTCACCGGCATCGTCGACCCCGGGGAGGAGCCCGCGGTGGCGGCGGCCCGCGAGGCCCTGGAGGAGACCGGTGTGGTCATCCGCGTCGACCGGCTGGCCTCGACGGCGACGACCTCCGAGGTCGTCTACGACAACGGCGACCGGGCGTCGTACCTCGACCTGACCTTCGCCTGCACCTGGCTCAGCGGCGAGGCCCACGTGGCCGACGACGAGTCGACCGATGTCCGCTGGTGGCCCCTGGACGCGCTGCCGCCGATGTCGGAGGCGATGGCCCGACGCGTCGCCGACGCCCTGTCCGACGAGCGCGAGGCCCGGTTCGTCACCGACCCGGGCGCCGAGCCGGTCCGCGAGGTGCTGCGCCCCGAGCGCCCGGTGCTCGGCGTCGACGCCTGCCCCGCCGGCTGGGTGGGTGTCCTGCTCACTCCCGACGGGCGCCCCACCGTGCACGTCGCCGGATCGATCACCGAGCTGGTGGCCCTGGTCCGCGAGCGGGCCGAGCCGGCCGTCGTGGCCATCGACATCCCCATCGGCCTGCCGGACTCCGGCGGTCGCCGGGCCGACGCCGAGGCTCGTGGCCAGCTCGTCGGCAAGGGGTCCTCGGTGTTCCCGACGCTCACGCGCGCGGCGTACGAGGCGGACACCTACGAGCTCGCGCGTGCCGCCAACCTCGCCGCCACCGGCGGTGAGCGCAGCGCGAGCGCGCAGGCCTACGCCCTGGGCGTGAAGGTCCTCGAGGTCGACGCATGGGTCCGGTCGGGGCCCGGGACCGACGTGATCGAGGTCCACCCCGAGCTCAGCTTCGCCCGGATGGCCGGGGCCCCGGTGATCGCGCGGAAGAAGGACGAGGAGGGCGTGCAGGCCCGTCGGGATGCGCTGCTCGCCCACGGCCTGACCGCGCCCGCGTGGTTCCGCGGGGCCGGCTTCGGCGAGGACGACCTCCTCGACGCGTGCGCGGCCGCCTGGAGTGCCGCGCGTCACGACCGCGGCGCGGGCGAGTCCTTCCCGGCACGGCCGGAGGTCTTCGGCGACGGCATCCCCGCCGCCATCCGCGTCTGAGCCGGGGTCGGCGGTGTCTCAGCCGGAGTGCGTCGTGACGCCGTACCGCTCCCGGGACGCGAGGGCCCACCGGGAGACGGGGACCGACACCATCGCTATGACGAGCATCAGGCCCGCCAGGACGAGCCAGCCCGTCTCGCCCATGTCGACGCACAGCAGGGTCACGATGGGCGGGCCCACCACGGCGATGACGCTGAACCCGAGTCCGGCGAAGCCCTGGTACTGCCCCTGTCGCTCGTGGGGTGCGAGTCCCATCTGCAGGCCCCACTGGCCGCCCGAGCCGATCATCTCGCCGACGACGTGCACCAACGAGCCGGCGACCAGGACGACGACGGCGAAGGTCACGTCGCCGCGGTCGGCCAGGGACACGATCGCGAAGCCGGCGGCGATCCACACCGAGCCGCGCACCAGGGCGCGGGCCCCGGCCTCGACGGAGTCGGCCCGGCGCGAGAGCCGGACCTGGAAGACGGCCACGCAGGCGGTGTTGATGATCAGCAGCACGGCGACCATCACCGGCGGGGCCTCGGTGCGCTCGGAGATGTAGAGGGCGAGCCCGAGCTCCATCACGAAGAAGTGCAGCGAGAACAGCCCGGTGATGGCCACGACCACGGCGTAGGGCCAGTCCCGCAGCACCGCCATCCGCGGCTCGCCCTCGGCGCGGCGGTAGGCCGGCAGGTCGGGCAGGCGGGTGGTGTTCCAGGCCGCGAACCCGGTGAAGGCGGCGTTCAGCACGAAGACCGAGACGTACGCCCATGACTCGTCGATCACGAGGGCGGCCCCGCCGAAGACCGACCCGAGCCCGATGGCGGTGTTGGTGACCGCACGCAGGTAGGCCTTGAACAGGACGCCGCGTCCGCCCGTGGCGAGCTGGGCGATGACGCCCTGCTGGACCGAGCCCGCGGACCGCTCGAAGAGCGCAAGGAGCCCGAGCAGCAGCGCCAGCTGCCACGGGGTCCGGGCGAGGACGGGCAGGGCGCTGGTCAGGGCGGCGCCGACCATGAAGACGGTCAGCATGCGTCGCGGTCCGTGGCTGTCGCCGAGGTGTCCTGCCGGGACCTGCACGACGATGCCGACCAGGGCGGCGACGGAGAGCGCGAACGCGACCTCCGCCGCGGAGAACCCGACCTGCCGCGTGAAGTAGAGGGCGCTGGTGGTCATGACGGCGCCGGCGCCGAACCGGTTGGCGAACGAGCCGATGGCGAGCACCCGCAGGTCGCGCTCGAGCGGGATGCCGCGCCGCGTCAGCGGCTGGGTCGTGCTGGTCGTCATCGGTTCCCCCCGAGTGGATCCATCCGTGGATCTATCTTGATGTCAAGATATATGTGGTGAGACGCCGCCGGGTCAAGTTGGTTGGTTGCCTAGGCTGGAGCCCGTGCTGATCATCGACCGGACGACGTACGACGCGATCGTCGCGCACGCCAAGCGTGACCACCCGGACGAGGCCTGCGGCATCGTGGCCGGCCCCGAGGGGACCGACCGGCCGGAGCGGCTGGTCGAGATGGTCAACGCGGCCGGCAGCCCGACGTTCTACGAGTTCGACTCCACCGACCTCCTCCATCTCTACAAGGACATGGACGCCCGCGACGAGGAGCCGGTGGTTGTCTACCACTCGCACACCGCCACCGAGGCCTTCCCGAGCCGTACCGACATCGGGCTGGCCATGGAGCCGAACGCGCACTACGTCCTGGTGAGCACGCGCACGCACGGGAATAACGAGGGTCCTGTGGAGTTCAGGTCGTATCGCATCATCGACGGCGAGGTGACCGAGGAAGAGGTCTCCGTCGTCGCCCAGCTGCACCCCCGCGAATCGGAAGAGAGCACCCCCTGATGGCCATCGAGGTCCGCATCCCCACCATCCTCCGCACCTACACCGACGGCGCCAAGGCCGTCGACGGCAGCGGCGAGACCCTGCAGGCGCTCATCGACGACCTCGAGGGCAACCACCCCGGGATCAAGGACCGCCTGATCGACTCGGGTGACCTGCGCCGCTTCGTGAACGTCTACATCAACGACGAGGACGTCCGCTTCATGGGCGGGCTCGGGGCCGAGCTCGCCGACGGCGACCAGGTCGTCGTCCTGCCGGCCGTCGCCGGTGGAGCGCGCTGAGCGGATGACGCGCTACGACAGCCTGCTGGAGTCGGTCGGCGGCACCCCGCTGATCGGGTTGCCGCGGCTGTCGCCGAGCGCCGACGTGCGCCTGTGGGCCAAGCTCGAGGACCGCAACCCGACCGGCTCGATCAAGGACCGGCCGGCCCTGGCGATGATCGAGCAGGCCGAGAAGGACGGCTCCCTGCGTCCCGGGTGCACCATCCTCGAGCCGACGTCGGGCAACACCGGCATCTCGCTCGCGATGGCGGCCAAGCTCAAGGGCTACCGGATCGTCTGCGTGATGCCCGAGAACACCTCGGAGGAGCGTCGCCAGCTGCTGCGCATGTGGGGCGCCGAGATCGTCTCCTCGCCCGCGGCCGGTGGCTCCAACGAGGCCGTGCGGGTCGCGAAGAGGATCGCGGGGGAGCACCCCGACTGGGTGATGCTCTACCAGTACGGCAACGACGCCAACGCCCTCGCGCACCAGGAGGGCACCGGCCCGGAGCTGCTGGCGGACCTGCCCGGCATCACGCACTTCGTGGCCGGCCTCGGCACGACCGGCACGCTCATGGGCGTCTCGAGGTTCTTCCGGACGGCCAGGCCGGAGGTGCGGATCGTCGCCGCCGAGCCGCGGTACGGCGAGCTGGTCTACGGCCTGCGCAACCTCGACGAGGGCTTCGTCCCGGAGCTGTACGACGCCTCGCTCATCGACTCGCGCTTCTCGGTCGGCCCGCGCGACGCCGTCCGCCGGGTGCGTGAGCTGCTCGAGCTCGAGGGCATCTTCGCCGGCATCTCGACCGGCGCGATCCTGCACGCCGCGCTCGGCCAGGCCGCCAAGGCGGTCAAGGCCGGTGAGCGCGCCGACATCGCCTTCGTGGTGTGCGACGGCGGCTGGAAGTACCTCTCGACCGGCGCCTACGAGGGCACGGTCGACCAGGCGGAGGATCGTCTCGACGGGCAGTTGTGGGCATGATGCTCACGTGCCCCTGCGAGTCTTCCGCCGCCCCCGCCCGTCCCTGGTCCTCGCTGCCCTCCTGCTGACCCTGCTGCCGGCCGCGCCCGTCGTCGCCGCGCCGGAACCCGGGGACCCCCACCTCACCAACACCGAGATCCCCGCCGTCGACGGCCGGGCCCGCCAGGGTGAGGTTCTCCGCGCCGATCCCGGCAGCTGGACGCCCCGGCGCGACGAGACGACGTACCGCTGGCTGCGCGACGGCGAGCCCGTCCGCGGTGCGCGGGAGCGCCACTACCGCCTCGCCGCCCTCGACGTGGGGGCCCGGATGAGCGTCGAGGTCCGGGTCCGCGCACCCGGCCACAGCTGGACGACGGCGGTCTCCGCCCGGACCTCGCGCGTGGCGTACGCCGCCCCGGTGCGCCGCCGGGTCACCTACAGCGTGGCCACCCGCGGTGCGATCACCACCAGCGTCGCGGTCTTCCGGCGCGAGGCGCAGCAGACGTACCACGACGCGCGGGGGTGGCGGGCCGGGGGCACCCAGTTCCGTCGGGTGGCCCGGGGCGGCGACTTCACCCTGGTGCTGGCGGCCGCATCGGCGCTGCCGTCCTTCTCCCCGACCTGCTCGACCATGTGGTCGTGCCGGGTCGGTCGCTACGTGGTCATCAACCAGGAGCGCTGGAAGCACGCCTCGCCCGCGTGGAACGCCGCCGGCCAGCCGCTGCGCGACTACCGGCACATGGTCGTCAACCACGAGACGGGGCACTGGCTCGGCCGCAGCCACGTGGGCTGTCCGGGTCCGGGCCGGCTCGCCCCGGTGATGATGCAGCAGTCCAAGGGCCTCGCGGGCTGCCGCTTCAACCCGTGGCCGCTGCCGGGGGAGCGCTGAGGCTCACTGGGCGCTGACGTCGAGGTCCTGGGCGACGTCGTGCTCGCTGCCCGGGACCGCCGGCAGGCCGAGGAGGTCGAGCGCGAGGTTGGCCACGTCGCCGTTGCGGACCGGCTGCACGCCGGCGTACGTCTCCCGGGCGCGGCCCGGGTCGGCGTAGTCGGGGTTGAGGTCGTAGAGGTCGGTGCCCGGGTCGACGCCGGCACCCCAGACCACGAACGGGATGCGGTAGTCCCAGACCTTGGTCGGGTCGACGTGCGTCGCGCCGCGACCGCCGTGGTCGGCGGTCAGGATGACGGTGGTGTGGCCGGCGTAGCCGGGGTCGGTGCGCAGGACGTCGATGATCGAGCCCACCCGGCGGTCGGTACGCCGTACGGCGCGCAGGTAGGCGGGTCCCATGAAGCCCTTCGCGTGCCCGACGACGTCGGGCTCGGACAGGTGGAGGAACCGCAGGGCCCGCGTGGAGCCGGACAGGTCGCGCTTGAAGGCGCGGACCAGGGCCTGGTTGTCCTCGATGATCGTCTGGGTGTCGGTGGCGACCGGCCACGAGCGGTCCCACAGGGAGAACTTGGTCTTGCTGGCGAAGAAGCCCGCCGAGAGGCCGGCGTCGTCGACCACGGTGAAGACGGACTCGACCGGCCCGCCCGCCGCGGCCTGGACGGTCGGCGGCCGGAGCCGCTCGTCGTTCCACGTCACGCCGTGCCCGCCGGTGCTCGCCTGGATGCGCCGCCCCGTCACCATCCCGGTGTGGTTGGGCAGGGTGAGCGTCAGCTCGCGCTCCGTGCGGGCGTTGAGCGTGCTCGCCCCCTCGTCGACCAGGGCGTTGAGGTGCGGCGCGCCGGATCGGCCGAGCCGGGTCAGCGCGTTGGGGTTCAGCGCGTCGACGGAGATGACCACGACGGTGTCCGCCACCGCCACCCGGCGTCCCGCGTCGGGCGCACCGGCCTGGAGGGGGGCGCCGGTGGCGACCGACCCGGCCCCGGCACTCAGGAGCGCGGTGGAGGCGAGCAGGGCGAGTGAGCGTCGTACGACGGTGCGTCCAGGCATGCGGGCCAGCCTAGGCGCAGGGAGGGTCCGCGTGAGGTGTGACGGGGCCGACGTACCCGTGTGCGTGCCATCCCCGGCCCGCACGCCCTAGCCTTGCTGCTTGTGCCGACCATCAACCGCGAGGACCCCATCGGGATCTTCGACTCCGGCTTCGGTGGCCTGACCGTCGCCCGGTCGGTCATCGACCAGCTTCCACACGAGTCGATCCTCTACGTCGGCGACACCGCTCGCCAGCCGTATGGCGCGAAGCCGATCGGCGAGGTCCGTGAGTACGCGCTCGAGTGCCTCGACCACCTCTACGAGCAGGGCGTCAAGGCGCTGGTCATCGCCTGCAACTCCGCCAGCGCCGCGATGCTGCGCGACGCGCGCGAGCGGTACGACGTCCCGGTCGTCGAGGTGATCCTGCCGGCGACGCGGCGTGCGGTCGCGGCCACCCGCACCGGACGCATCGGGGTGATCTGCACCCGCGCCACGGCCGAGTCGATGGCCTACGAGGACGCCTTCGCCGCGGCCCCGCACGTCGACCTGCACGTCCAGGCCTGCCCGCGCTTCGTCGACTTCGTCGAGCAGGGCATCACCGGCGGCGACGAGCTCACGGCCGTCGCCCACGACTACCTCGACCCTCTCGTGGCGTGCGGCGTCGACACCCTGGTCCTCGGGTGCACCCACTACCCGCTGCTGACGGGCATCATCTCCCTCGTGATGGGCGACGGGGTGACCCTGGTGAGCTCGGCCGAGGAGTCGGCCAAGGACGTCTACAAGATGCTGGTCCGTGCGGACCTGATGCGCGAGTCCGGCGAGCCGACCTACGCCTTCGCCACCACCGGGCGGCCCGACGAGTTCGAGACGATCGGTCGCCGGTTCCTCGGTGCCGAGCTGCTCGGGGCCTCCCAGTTCGCCGGGGGCCTGCGGTGAGGCTCACCGTCGTCGGCTGCTCGGGCTCCTACCCGGGCCCGGACTCCTCCGCGAGCAGCTACCTCTTCGAGGCCGAGGGCCCCGCGGGTGGGACGGCCGGCTCGGGGGAGACGCGCACGTGGCGGATCCTGGTCGACCTCGGCAACGGCGCCCTCGGCCAGCTGCACCGCTACGTCGACCCGCTGACCGTCGACGCCGTCTTCATCAGCCACCTGCACGCCGACCACTGCCTCGACCTCTGCGGCTACTACGTCATGCGCAAGTACCACCCGACGGGTGCGCAGCCGCGGATCCCCGTGTGGGGACCGCCGGACACCCCGGGGCGGATGGCGCGCGCCTACGACCTGCCACTCGACCCCGGCATGACCGAGGAGTTCGACTTCCGCCCCCACGAGCCGGTCGTGGATGTCGGCCCGTTCCGCGTCGAGTCGGTCCCCGTCGTGCACCCGGTCGACGCCTTCGCGCTGCGGGTCAGCGCCGACCACCGCTCGGTGGCCTACAGCGGGGACACGGGGCCGTGCGAGGCGGTGGAGCGTATCGCCGCGGGGGCCGACCTGTTCCTGTGCGAGGCCTCCTTCCGCGACGGCGAGGACAACCCGCCGGACCTGCACATGACCGGCTCCGAGTGCGGGACGGCCGCCCGTCGCGCCGGCGTCGAGCGCCTGGTCCTCACCCACGTGCCGCCGTGGCACGACGCCCAGCACGCCCTGGTGGAGGCGCGCACCACGTGGGACGGCCCGGTCGACCTCGCGGTGGCCGGGGCGGTCTACGAGCTCTGAGGCTCACACCAGCCCGGCGTCGTGGACGCACATCGCGATCTGCACCCGGTTGGTCGCGTCGAGCTTCTCGAAGAGCCGCGACACGTGCGCCTTGACGGTGGGCACCGAGAGGTAGAGCTCGGCGGCGATCTCGGCGTTGGAGAGCCCGCGGCCGACGCACAGCGCGACCTCGCGCTCGCGCAGGGTGAGCAGGGCGATCCGCGACTGGGCCGCGGCGGAGCGGTCGTCCGGCGCCCCGGACCGCACCTGGCGCAGCAGCGACCGGGTCGCCGACGGGGACAGCATCGCCTCGCCCCCGGCGACGAGCCGGATCGCGTTGACGATCTCGGTGGGTGGCGTGTCCTTGAGCAGGAACCCGTCGGCACCCGCTGCGACGGCGCCCACCACGTGGTCGTCGGCGTCGAAGGTCGTCAGCACGATCACTGCCGGCGGACGGCTGTCGCGGTGCAGGGCGCGGGTGGCCTCGAGGCCGTTCATCACCGGCATCCGGATGTCCATCAGCACCACGTCGGGCCGCAGCGACGACGCCATCCGCAGACCCTCGGCCCCGTCGCCGGCCTCGCCGACGACCCGGATGTCGTCCTGCCCCCCGAGCATGAGGGTGAGCGCCGAGCGCACCAGTGCGTCGTCGTCGACGATGAGGACCGAGATGGGGGCGCTCGTCGTCATGCCGTCCACGGTATCGAGGCACGCAGCACGAACAGCGGGCCCCGACGCCCGTGCTCGAGCCGCCCGCCCCGCAGGTCGACACGCTCGGTCAGGCCGATGAGCCCGAGGCCGGACCCCGGCGTCGCGACCCTGGCGTCGTCGCGGTGGAAGCCGAGCGGGTTGCGGAGCTCCACCTCGAGGCCGCGCTCCGGGTCGCCGCCGACCTCGACGCTGACGTGGGCACCGGGGGCGTGCTTGGCCGCGTTGGTGAGGCCCTCCTGCACGATCCGGTAGAGGGTCCGGCCCGCTCCGTCGGGCACCGGCTCCTCGCGGACGTCGACCTGGTCGACGTACGTCACGTTCATGCCGGACCGGCGGGCCTCGGCGACCATCTCCTCGATGTCGGCGAAGCGCGGCTGCGGCTGGCCGACGGGTGCGCCGCTGCCGTCGCGCAGCACGCCGAGCACGCCGCGCAGCTCGTGCAGGGCCTCGTTGGCCTTCCCCTGGATCTGGGTGAGGCCGGCACGCAGCTCGTCGGCGGCGAGGTCCTCGCGGAAGGCCAGCGCGCCGGAGTGCATCGACACCTGGGTGATGCGGTGCGCCAGCACGTCGTGCATCTCGCGGGCGATCCGCTCCCGCTCGGTGCCGCGGGCCTGGGAGACCCGCAGCTCCTGCTCCGACTCGGCGCGGGTGGCGCGCTGCCGCAGGGTCCACACGAGCTCGCGCCGCGAGCCCAGGTAGAGCCCCCACCCCATCATCGCGGTGTTGACGACCAGGTTGACCACGACCACCAGCCAGGAGGGGTCCCGCAGCTCGATGGGGGCGTAGAACGAGTACGCCGTCGCCGCGAGGAAGTTGGTCACCCCGACCAGGGCCACCGACCACGCGACCCGCTGGGTGGCCACCGAGACGGCAGCGAGGGTCGCGGGACCGGCGGCGATCCCGGAGAAGACGCTCAGCAGGGCGATGACCATCGCGATGGTGACCGGGGCCCGCCGCCGCAGCACGACCAGGACGTACGACGCGACGCCGAAGAGGATCTCGACCCAGAACAGCACCCGGTGCGACTCGATCTCGCCCGCGATGGCCTGCGACCACACCAGCGCCGAGATCAGGGCGCACACAGCCAGCCGCCAGGCGTGGCTGCGCCAGGTGAGCGGGGGCTGCATCTCCCCGGGGGTCGGGCGGTCCATGCCGCACAGGCTAGGGCGTCGGTGGAGCGCCCCTACTTTGGTAGGGGACTGCTCGAGCCCTGCGACCGATGTCCGGAGGGGGGTCGGGGCGGCAGGGTGGCAGGCATGATCCGAGTAACAGCCCTCACGAAGTCGTACGGCGCGTTCACGGCCGTCGACGACGTCTCGTTCGAGGCACGCCCCGGCCGGGTGACCGGCTTCCTGGGGCCCAACGGCGCCGGCAAGACCACCACGATGCGCGTCATGGTGGGCCTGACCACCGCCACGTCCGGAGAGGTCACCATCGGTGGCCACCGCTACCGCGACATCCCCAACCCGGGTCGTCACGTCGGCGTGCTCCTCGACGCGTCCGCCCAGCACGCCGGGCGCACCGGGCGCGAGATCCTCGCGATCGGCGCCGAGACCATGGGCCTGCCGTCGTCGCGGGTCGACGAGATGCTCGAGCTGGTCTCGCTCGACGCCCGCGAGTCCAAGCGCCGGCTGCGCAACTACTCGCTCGGCATGAAGCAGCGCCTCGGCATCGCGCACGCGCTGCTCGGCGACCCGTCGGTGCTCATCCTCGACGAGCCGGCCAACGGCCTCGACCCGGCCGGCATCCGCTGGATGCGTGGTCTGCTCAAGGGCTACGCCGACCGCGGCGGCACCGTCCTGCTGTCCAGCCACCTGCTCAACGAGGTGGAGCTCATCGCCGACGAGATGGTCCTCATCGGGCACGGCCGGATCGTGGCCCAGGGCACCAAGGAGCAGCTGCTCGCCGGCGCGGAGCAGCGGGCCACCCATGCCACCTCGCTGGACAACGAACTGCTGGCCAAGGTGCTCACCGAGCGCGGCTTCACCGTCGTGCCGGCCGGACAGGGCCTGCGCGTCGAGGCGGCGCCGATCGAGATCGGCCGCGCGGCCGCCGAGCACTCGATCGTGCTCACCGACCTGCGTGCCGCCGAGGGCGGCCTCGAGGACCTGTTCCTCTCCCTCACCTCCGACACCCAGCGCGACGTCCTCGAAGGATCTGCCTCATGAGCGCCACCTCCACCTCCGACCTCGGCACCATCGACCTCGGGTCGAGCAGCGCCGTGCCGATGGGCCGGCTGGCCAAGGTCGAGCTCCGCAAGGCGCTCGACACCCGCGCCGGTCGGTGGTTCGCCATCGCGATCCTGGCCCTCGTCCTGGCCGTGCAGGTGATCTACGCCTTCGCGGCGCCGGAGGACTCGCTGGGCTACGGCGACTTCCTCAGCGTCGCGGGCGGGGTCCTCGGCTACTTCATGCCGATCCTGATCATCATGCTGGTCACCAGCGAGGCGAGCCAGCGCAACGGCCTCGTCACCTTCACCCTCGAGCCCCGGCGGTCGCGGGTCGTGGTCGCCAAGTTCCTGGCGGGCTTCGCCCTGGCCATCGTGGTGATGGTCCTGGCGGCGCTCATCGCGGTCGTCGGCACCCTGATCGGCATCGCGACCGGGGCCCAGGCGCAGTGGTCGGTCGACGGCAACCTGCTCTTCAACGGCTTCGTGCTGGCCAACGTGATCGGCGTGCTGATCGGGTTCGCCATCGCCACCCTGCTCATGAACACCCCGGCCGCCATCGTGGGCTACTTCGTCTACAGCCTGATCCTGCCCATCGCGGTCGGGATCCTGAGCTCGCTGAGCTCCGGCTTCGCCGACGTCGCCCCGTGGATCGAGTTCAACACCGCCCAGACGCCGCTGTTCATGGGTGACTACACGCCCACCGGCGAGGAGTGGGCCCAGATCGCCGTCTCCGGGACCATCTGGCTGGTCATCCCGCTCGCCCTCGGCATCGCACGGCTGCTGCGCATCGAGTTCAAGTAGCCCCCCAGTCCGGCCCCCCTCGGGGGAGGGGGTCGCCGTAGCCGGGTCCGGTCATGCACGGGGACGACCGGACCCGGCGCCACCCCGCCCGGCACCGCCGTGGTCGGTCGCCGTGGCTAGGGTCGGGCACCATGACGACACCTGCTGACTCCCGTGCCGACGGTCGCACCGACGACCAGCTCCGCCCGATCACGATCACCCGCCACTGGCTCGACCACGCGGCCGGCTCGGTGCTCGTGGAGTTCGGCGGCACCAAGGTCCTGTGTGCCGCGTCCGCCTCCGAGGGTGTGCCGCGCTGGCGCAAGGGCTCCGGGCTGGGCTGGGTGACCGCGGAGTACGCGATGCTCCCCGCCGCGACCAACACCCGCTCGGACCGTGAGTCGGTCAAGGGCCGCATCGGCGGGCGCACCCACGAGATCTCGCGCCTCATCGGCCGTTCTCTGCGCGCCGTCATCGACTACCAGGCCCTCGGTGAGAACACCATCGTCCTCGACTGCGACGTGCTGCAGGCCGACGGTGGCACCCGCACCGCAGCGATCACCGGTGCGTACGTCGCACTGGCCGACGCCGTGGCCCACCTGCGCTCGCAGGGCGCCCTGACCGGCGAGCCGCTCACCGGCTCGGTGGCCGCGGTCAGCGTCGGGATCATCGACGGGATCCCGCGCCTCGACCTGCCCTACGAGGAGGACGTCCGCGCCGAGACCGACATGAACGTCGTGATGACCGGCGACGGCAAGTTCGTCGAGGTCCAGGGCACGGCCGAGGGGGCGGCCTTCGACCGCA
The DNA here is from genome assembly GCF_056401085.1 of Nocardioides sp. P4_G4. NCBI lineage: Bacteria > Bacillati > Actinomycetota > Actinomycetes > Propionibacteriales > Nocardioidaceae > Nocardioides > Nocardioides sp. P4_G4. The sequence goes on along the minus strand of NZ_JBFUKA010000059.1, from coordinate 14,041 downwards.
CCGAGCTCGACGCCCTGCTCGCCCTCGCCGAGAAGGGCTGCGCGGACCTCACCCGCCTCCAGCACGAGGCCCTGGCTCGATGAGCCGGGTCTTCCTCGCCTCGCGCAACGCCAAGAAGCTCGCCGAGATGCAGCGGATCCTCGCCGAGCACGTGCCCGGCGTCGAGGTGGTCGGCCTGGACGACGTCCCGGCGTACGACGAGCCGGTCGAGGACGAGCCGGACTTCGCCGGCAACGCCCTGCTCAAGGCACGGGCGGGTGCCCGGGTGACCGGGCTGCCCACGCTCGCCGACGACAGCGGCCTGTGCGTCGACGCGCTCAACGGCATGCCCGGCGTGCTGTCGGCCCGCTGGTCCGGGCCGCCCGGCACCGACAAGCTGAGCGCCGACGTGCGCAACAACGCGCTGCTGCTGGCCCAGCTCTCGGACGTCCCGGACGAGCGCCGTGGCGCCCACTTCGCGTGCGCGGTGGCCCTGGTCCACCCGGCCGGGCGCGAGCTGGTCGTCGAGGGGCGGATGGACGGCCGGATCACCCGCGAGGTGCGGGGGAGCGGCGGCTTCGGCTACGACGTGCTGTTCGTCTCCGACGAGCATGCCGACGAGGACCTCACCTCCGCCCAGCTGGAGCCCACCGAGAAGGACCGGATCAGCCACCGCGGGCGGGCCCTGCGCGAGCTGGCCCCGCAGGTCGCGGTCCTCCTCGCCTGACTGCTCTGCCACGTGTGCGCCCGGTGAGATTCGAACTCACACTGGTACGGACCTAAACCGCATGCCTCCTGCCGTTGGGCTACGGGCGCTTGGTGAGACGACGGTCAATCTAGCCCCAGGTCGCGCCGCAGCTTGGCGACGTGACCGGTGGCCTTCACGTTGTACTGGGCCACCTCGACCTTGCCCTCCTCGTCGACCACGAACGTCGAGCGGATGACCCCCTCGACGACCTTGCCGTAGAGCTTCTTCTCGCCGAACGCGCCGTAGGCCCGGTGCACCGCGAGGTCCTCGTCGGAGAGCAGGGTGAGGGTGAGGGCGTCACGCTCGCGGAACTTCGCGAGCTTGGCCGGCTTGTCCTTGGAGACTCCGAGCACCTCGTAGCCCGCGCCCCGCAGCGAGTCGAGCGACTCGGTGAAGTCGCACGCCTGCGTGGTGCATCCGGGGGTCATGGCGGCCGGGTAGAAGTAGACGATCACCTTGCGGCCGCGCAGGTCGGCCAGCCGCACCTCGTCGCCGGTGTCGGAGGTGAGGGTGAAGTCGGGGGCGTCGTCGCCGGCTGTGAGGCGGTCGGTCATCCGGGTCTCCTGAGGTGTGGCCGTCGATGGGGCCAGGTCGTTGTTGCACATGAGATGCAATAAGGTCAGAGTGAGGTGGGCGGCGGCTCGGGGGAGCCCCGCCCACCCGCAATCTACCCATCGACCGAGGAGGCCCGCGTGCACGTCCCCGACGGATTCCTCGACGCGCCCACGTCCATCGCCACCGGCGCCGTCGCGGTGGTGGGCGTCGGCCTGGCCCTGCGGGGAGCCCGTCGCGAGCTCGACGACCGCACCGCCCCGATGGCCGGGCTGGTGGCGACCTTCGTCTTCGCGGCCCAGATGATCAACTTCCCCGTGGGCGCGGGCACGAGCGGCCACCTGCTGGGCGGCGCACTCGCCGCCGTCCTGGTCGGACCGTGGTCCGCCGTGCTGTGCATCAGCGTGGTGCTGCTCGTGCAAGCGCTCCTCATGGCCGACGGCGGCATCACGGCGCTGGGCACCAACGTGTGCCTGATGGCCCTGGTCGGTGTCTGGGTCGGGTGGGGCGTGTTCGTGCTGGTCCGCCGGCTGCTGCCGCGGCGTACCAGCTCGGTCGTCCCGGCYGCCGCCATCGGCGCCCTGGTGAGTGTCCCGGCCGCCGCGGCGGTCTTCTCCCTGCTCTTCGCGGTCGGGGGCATCGCGCCGGTCGACCCCGGCAAGGTCCTCGCGGCGATGGTGACGTGGCACGTGGTCATCGGCCTGGGCGAGGCCGTCGTGACGGGCCTGGTGGTCGCGAGCGTGGTGGCGACCCGTCCCGACCTGGTCCGCGGGGCGCGACCGGCGCTGGAGACCCGCGAGCTGGAGATCCGGGGGGCCGTCCGATGAGGCAGCGCACCTTCCTGGCCGTGGGCCTGCTGGTCTGCCTGCTCGTGGCCGGCGTCGCCAGCTTCTACGCCAGCTCCCACCCCGACGGCCTCGAGCACGTCGCCGAGCAGACCGGGTTCATCCACTCCGCCAAGGACTCCGCCGCCGACGACAGTCCGCTGGCCGGCTACTCCACCAGCGGCGTCGACGACGCCCGCCTCAGTGGCGGCATCGCCGGTGTGATCGGCGTGGTCGTGATGCTGCTGCTCTCGACCGGTCTCTTCTGGACCCTGCGGCGCCGCGAGGAGCCCGCGGGTGCCGAGGACCCGACCGACAGCGACGCCTGATGGGCGCCGGGCACGGCCATCGGCTCCACTTCCACGGGCACAGCGCGGTCCACCGGGCGCCGGCGCACGTCAAGCTGCTGACCCTCCTCGGCTTCATGATGGTGGTCGTCGCCACCCCGGCCGACTGGTACGCCGCGTACGCCGTCGAGGCCCTGATGCTCCTCGGCGTCGTCGCCCTCTCCCGGGTGCCGGCGACCTACCTGGCCCCCCGGATGGTCATCGAGGTCCCGTTCGCGTTCTTCGCGCTCCTGATGCCCTTCATCGCCCACGAGCCCCGGACGGAGGTGCTGGGCCTCACCGTCTCCGAGCCGGGCCTGCACGCCGGGCTGGCGCTGCTGGTCAAGGGCACGATGGGCGTGCTCGCCTCCCTGACCCTGGCCTCGACCACGGAGCCGCAGGACCTGCTGCTCGGGCTCCAGCGGCTGCGCATGCCCGACCTGATCGTGCAGATCATGGGCTTCATGATCCGCTACCTCGACGTGGTCACCGCCGAGCTGGGCCGGATGATGGTGGCGATGCGCTCGCGGGGGTGCGATCCCCGCTCGCCGCGGCACTGGCCCACCCTCGCCCGCGCCATGGGCGCGCTGTTCATCCGCTCCTACGAGCGGGGCGAGCGGGTCCACCTGGCCATGCTGTCCCGCGGGTACGACGGTCGCCTGCCCTCCCGGGACGCCGCATGAGCACGCCCGTGCTCGAGGTCACCGGCCTCGCCTACGCCTACCCGGACGGCCACCAGGCGCTCTTCGGGGTGGACCTGCACGTGCACGAGGGGGAACGGGTCGCCCTGCTGGGGCCCAACGGCGCAGGCAAGACCACCCTGGTGCTCCACCTCAACGGGATCCTGGCGGCGGGGGCCGGCAGCGTCACGGTGAGCGGGCTCCCCGTGGACAAGAAGCACCTGGCCGAGATCCGCCGCCGGGTCGGCATCGTCTTCCAGGATCCCGACGACCAGCTGTTCCTCGGCTCGGTCCGCCAGGACGTCGCCTTCGGCCCCGCCAACCTGGGTCTCAAGGGCGCGGCGCTGGACGCCCGGGTGATGGAGGCGCTGGACCGGGTCGGGATGGCCGACTTCGTCGACCGGCCCCCGCACCACCTCTCGTTCGGTCAGCGGCGCCGGGTGGCGGTGGCCACCGTGCTGGCCATGCAGCCGGAGATCCTGGTCCTGGACGAGCCCTCGTCCAACCTGGACCCCGCTTCGCGCCGCGAGCTCGCGGACATCCTGCGCAGCCTCGACGTGACGGTCCTGATGGTGACCCACGACCTGCCGTACGCCCTGGAGCTGTGCCCCCGCTCGGTGGTGCTGAGCGACGGCGTCGTGGTCGCCGACGGTCGCACCCTCGACGTGCTCACCGACGATGCGCTGATGCGGGCCCACCGCCTCGAGCTGCCGTGGGGCTTCGACCCGCGCACGGTTGGTAACCTTCCGGCGTGACCAACGAACTGAGCTCGCTCGAGCGCGAGATCGAGGAGACGCGCCAGCGTCTCGCGCAGACGATCGACCAGCTCGCCTACCGCGCGAACCCCAAGACCATCATCGGGCGCGAGGTGACCTCGGTGAAGTCGCACTTCGTGGACCTCGAGACCGGGGAGCCGCGCACCGACAACATCCTCAAGGTCGCCGGCGGCGTCGTGGGCGCCCTCGTGCTGCTCGCGGTCATCCGCAAGATCGTCCGCTGACCGACACGCCATGAGCGATCGCGCGCCGATCAAGATGCTCCACGACCGGATCCTGGTGGACGTCGACCAGGAGTCCGGCGAGCGCCGGTCCTCGGGCGGCATCGTGATTCCCGCGACCGCGGCGATGGGCGCCCGCCGTCTCGCCTGGTCGCGGGTGATCGCCACCGGTCCGCAGGCTCGGGCCGTCGAGGTGGGCGACCGGGTCCTGTTCGACCCCGAGGACAAGGCCGAGGTCGAGGTGCACGGAGAGGTGTACGTCGTGATGCGGGAGCGTGACGTGCACGCGGTCGCCGCGGAGCGTCTCGATGTCGGCCCGACGGGGCTCTACCTGTGAGTGCCCGGCCTGTGAGTGCCCGGCCTGTGAGTGCCCGGCCGTGAGCGGCAAGCAGCGCGACGCCATCGTGATGTCGCACGCGGAGGTCGACGCCTTCCTGGTCGAGCAGCGCAACGCGACCGTGGGGACGCTGGGCCCGCGGGGCCAGATCCACCTGGTCGGCATGTGGTACGCGTGGTTCGACGGCCACGTGTGGCTGGAGACCAAGCCGAGGTCGCAGAAGGTCGTCAACCTGCGACGCGACCCGCGGATGAGCTTCCTCGTGGAGGCCGGTCACACCTACGACCAGCTCCGCGGCGTGGCGCTCGAGGGCGACGGTGTGGTCGTGGACGACCCCGACCTGCTCGAGCGGGTGTGCCTCGAGGTCTTCGAGCGCTACCAGGGGCCCTACAGCGAGGACCTGCGGCCGTTCCTCGAGGTCATGATGCACCGCCGCGTCGTCGTACGCCTCGACGTGAGGCGGACCCGTTCGTGGGACCACCGCAAGCTGGGCCTGCCGGCCATGGACCTCGGCGGCACCACGGCCGCCTCGGTCTCCGGACACATGACCCCGCCGCCCTGACGGGACGCGTCAGTCGCGGCAGGCGCGCACCCACGTGCCGGGGGCGTACGCCGCCACGGTGTGGGCCGCCTCCTCGGCGTACATGTCCTCCTGGACGTAGAGGAACCCCTCGCGGATGAAGAGTGACTTGCCCCGCTCGTGCGTGATGCTGGGGTGGGCCGTCGCGTCGGTGGTGGGCAGGTGAACGGTGATACCCATCGTGTGCTCCTCGGTCAGCAGGGTGAGGGGCAGCAACCCCCCGGATGCGTCACGACCGTAGGACGGGGCCGGCCCGAGCCGCCCGCGCGTGCACGGATCATCCCCAATAATGACGAAGATGGACTAGTGCAGGGCGACCTTCAGCAGGGCCACCAGGATGCCGAGCGCGGCGCCGACCGCGGCGCTCCCCACCCGGCCCCACATGCTCAGACCGCTGCGCATCCCCGCGAGGTAGCTGTAGGCGGTGAGCAGCACGATCGTGGCCATCAGCGCCGTCCACGCTGCGGTGCGCAGTGAGGCGCCGGCGACGTCTGCGAGGAGCAGGATGAGGATCGGGAGGACCGAGGCCCCGGCGATCGGCCAGGTCTCCGCCAGAGCCAGGCGCAGGGACACCAGGGGATGGTGTCCGTGGGTCACCGAGAAGCCGAGGGTCCGGGCGTGGAGGTGCGCCAGCCAGTAGACGAGCACCGTTCCGAAGATGGCGATGCACAGCCGGCCCGTCGAGGCCACGTGCCCGGCGGAGTAGGCGATGGCGGCCGCGCACACGACCGTGCCGGTCAGGATGCCCTCGCCGCCGCTGATGAGTCCCAGCGGGTCGGCGCGGCGCGGGGAGGACCGCTGCTCGTCGTCGGTGGGAGCATTTCTGTCGTCCACCATGAGTACGGCCCCTTCCTCGATTCCCGTCGCGCGTGCCGACGGCCCGCCGAGGTCAGCCTCCGGCCCACGGGAGGTGAGCCGCATCATACGGCGGGGATGACGGCCCGATCGGGGGTCGACGCGTGGGCGGGGGAAGAGCAAGGGAAGGTCGGGAAATGAGGAAGAGGCCCTGTCGGGATCTCTCCCGAAAGGACCTCTGCCTGCTGTTCTGTACGCCATCAGGGACTTGAACCCCGAACCCGCTGATTAAGAGTCAGCTGCTCTGCCAATTGAGCTAATGGCGCCCGTGTGCAACGAATGAAACTGTACACGCGGTCGCGCGTGCGATGAAATCGAGATCGCTCACCCGAGATCGGCGAGCACCGCCTGGGCGGCGTTGTGGCCGCCGAGTCCCGACACCGCGCCCCCGCGCCGGGCCCCGGAACCGCACAGCAGCACCACGTCGTCGTCGGTCTGGACTCCCCACTGCTGCGCCGGGGTGTCGAGGCGCGAGCGGTTGGGTGCCCACGGCCAGTCGAGGTCGCCGTGGAAGATGTGCCCTCCCGGCATCGCGAGGTCGCGCTCGACGTCCTGGGGGATCTTGGCCTCGATGCACGGGTTGTCGTCCCGGTCGCGCAGCAGGCACGACTCGATCGGCTCCACCAGGTGCTCGTCGAGGGACGCGATCGCCCGCTCGAGGGCGAGGCGCTTGGCGCCCTCGGGGTCGGACTCGAACAGGGCTGCCGGGGTGTGCAGGCCGAAGTAGGTGAGCGTCCGGGCGCCGGTGCCGGCCAGGTCGCCCAGGATCGAGGGATCGGTGAGGGAGTGGCAGTAGACCTCGCCGGGCATGGTCGTCGGGACCTGGCCGGCGGCCGCCTCGGCGTACGCGCGCTCGAGCTGGCTGTGGTCCTCGCCGAGGTGCAGGGTCCCGGCGAAGGCGACGGCCGGGTCGGCGCCTGACCGCAGCTGGGGGAGGTGGTCGAGGAGGAAGTTGATCTTGAGCTGAGCGCCGGCCGGCTTGGTGGCGGGGTCCTCGTCCTCGCCGAGCAGGATCCGCAGCACCCACGGGGCCACGCCCGACAACACCCGGCGACCGGTGACCGAGCGAGTGGTCATGCCGTCGTGCCACTCCACCTCCGCGCCGTCCCCGTCGGTGCGGATCGCGCTGACCCCGGCGCCGGTGACGATCTCCGCGCCGGCCGCGGTGGCGCTGCGGGCCAGGGCGTCGGTCACCGCACCCATGCCTCCCACCGGCACCCGCCACTCACCCGTGCCGTTGCCGATCAGGTGGTAGAGGAAGCAGCGGTTCTGGATGAGCGATGGGTCGTGCAGCGACGCGAACGTGCCGATGAGGGCGTCGGTCCCGACGACGCCGCGGACCGTGTCGTCGGCGAACCTGGCCTCGATGGCCCGGCCCAGCGGCTGGGACACGACGTCGCGCCAGATGCCGGGGTCGACGACGTCGCGCAGGTCGCGCTCGTGGGGGAGGGGCTGGGTCAGCGTGGGGGCCACGGCGTGCGCCAGGTCGGTGACGTCGGCGTAGAACTCGCGCCAGGCGTCGTACTCGGCGTCGCTGCCGGTGAGCTCGGCGAACGACGCACGCGTCGCCTCGCCCTCGGGTCGCTCGACGAGCAGCCCGCCGCTCCGGCCGTCGCGGACCCACGGCGTGTAGGACGCGGTGGTGCGCGAGGCCAGCCTCACGTCGAGGTCCAGGTCGGCCATCAGCGACTCGGGCATCAGGCTGACGAGGTAGGAGTACCGCGAGAGCCGCGCCGGCTGGCCGGCGAACGGGCTCACCGAGACCGCCGCACCGCCCGTGTGGTCGAGGCGCTCGAGCAGCAGGACCGAGAGCCCGGCCCGGCCGAGGTAGGCGGCGGCCACGAGCCCGTTGTGCCCACCGCCGACGATCACGACGTCATAGCTGGTCTTCGCAGGAGTCACGCGGGTCAACCTAGTCCCGGTACGCCCCTCTCTCGGCAAGGTGGCCCGTTACCCTCGCCCAGTGAGGTCGGTCGGGTGGTGGCGCAGCGCGGCGTTGCTGGTCCTGTACGCCGTGCTGGTCCAGCTGGCCGTCGGTGCCGTCTGGCCGGACAGCCACGTCGGGGAGAGCGTGCCCGTGGGCCTCGCCGCCGGCGCCCTGGTGGTGGCCTCGCGACGGTCGTGGTGGGTGCTCGTGCCGGCCATCGGCGTGGCGTCCGTCGCGGCCTACTCGATGGCCGGAGCGTCGCCCGCCGTCGCGTTCGTCTGGGGCTGCGCGCTCACCGCGGGGGCGAGCGTGGCCGCGGCGGTCCTGGGCCGCCGCTCGGGGCCCGGTGAGCGGCCCGAGCTGCGCGACATCGACGACTACCGGGCCTTCCTCGCCGCGACCATGATCGGTGCCGGCCTGGCGACCGTGGTCCTGTCCGTGGCCGCCCCGCTGATGCTCGACCACGACCTGACCCTGATCGCTGCAGGGACCTTCCTGGCGCACGTCTCCTCGTACCTGGTGATCCTGCCGTTCTTCATGGTCACCGCCCCGCACCCGGGTGTGGTCGACGGATGGAGCCGGGTCCTCACGTGGAGTGCCGTGGTGGCGATCATGGCCATCGCCTTCACCAGTCACGACAAGATCGCCGGGCTCTTCGCCATGGCCGTCATCCCCGCCCTGGGCTGGGCCGCGATGCGGTTGCCGTTCCGCGACGCCCTCTTCGGGGTGCTCTTCGTCGCCGTCGGCGCCGATCTCGCCGCCGTGCTCGGGGAGGGTGGTGCGGTCGCGCTGATCGGTGCGGAGCAGCCCGAGTGGGTCCTGACCGTCACCCACCTGTTCGTGAGCACGTGCGTGCTCAGTGCGCTGCCGTTCGCCCTGGCGGTCGGCATCCAGCGAGACCTCGCCCAGCGCGCCGCCACCGAGGCGGACACGGTCCGCCGCGTCGTGGACAGCGCGAGCGGCGTGGCCATCGTCGGTACCGACGAGCGGGGCCGGATCACGCTCTGGAACCCGGGCGCCGAGGCCCTGCTCGGCTACACCCCCGGYGAGGTCCTGGGCCTGCTGCCGTCGGCCTTCCACCGGCCGGAGGAGATCGCCCGGCTCGGGGAGCTGCTCGGCGTGGGGAACGACTACCCGAGCGTGGCCCGCGCGTTGGCCGACCCGGACCGCGGCGGCCTGGAAGTCGAGTTCGTCCGCAAGGACGGGCAGACCCGGATCCACTTCATGAACCTGTCCCGGGTGACCGACGCCCAGGGACGGCTCACCGGCTTCGTCTCGACGGCCGAGGACATCTCCGAGCGCGTCGCCACCCAGCGGGCCCTGGAGCTGGCGCTGGCCCGCGAGCGCGCGTCCGTGGAGAGGTTGCGCGAGGTCGACCAGCTCAAGGACACCTTCGTCTCGAGCGTCAGCCACGAGCTGCGCACCCCGATCACCAGCATCATGGGCTACCTCGAGCTCCTCGAGGACGGCGGTTTCGGCGAGCTGAGCGCGGACCAGCGCGCCGCCATCGGGCGCATCGACACCAACAGCCGTCGCCTGCTCCTGCTCATCGACGACCTGCTCGTGCTGTCCCGCGTGCAGGACCGCGGCCTGGAGAACCACCACGTGGAGCTCGACCTGCGCGCCGTCGTGGAGGCCGCTCACGAGGTCGTCGCCCCGGTCGCGGAGCGTGCGGGCGTGGAGTTCTCCTACGACGTGCCGGACGAGGCCGTGCCCTACGTCGGCGACGTCGACCAGCTGGAGCGGGTGCTGGTCAACCTGATGGGGAATGCCGTGAAGTTCAGCCCCGACGGCGGCACCGTCCTCACCCGCCTCGTCCCCGCCCACCGCGAGGTGCGGCTGACGGTCAGCGACACGGGGATGGGCATCCCGGCCGACGAGCAGCTGCGGCTCTTCACCCGCTTCTTCCGCTCGTCGTCGGCGCGGAGCCAGGCGATCCAGGGCAGCGGCCTGGGGCTCTCGATCGCCAAGGCGATCGTGGAGCGCCACGGCGGCACCATCACGGTCGAGTCCGACCCCGGCACGGGCACCGAGTTCACCGTCCGGCTGCCCGCCTGAGGGCCCGGTCCGCCCCGACACGCACGAAGCCCCGGCGCAGAGCGCCGGGGCTTCGGGACCTGGGGTGAGTAACGGGACTTGAACCCGCGACATCCGCCACCACAAGGCGGCGCTCTACCAGCTGAGCTATACCCACCATGTTGCTCGCCACGATCGGTGACCGGCGAGAACGATGAGAAGTGTAGGGCAATCAGGCGCCGGTCCCGGAATCGGGGGAGTCGCCCGTCAGTCCGGTGATCGAACCCGCGTGACGGGCCGCGATCTCGCGGGCGCCGGTGCTGTCGAGACCGGGCTGCGCGACGAAGACGGCCTCCCGGTAGTAGCGCAGCTCCTCGATGCTCTCCTGGATGTCGGCCAGGGCCCGGTGGTTGCCGCGCTTGGCCGGGGCCGCGAAGTACGTGCGGGGGTACCACCGGCGGGCGAGCTCCTTGATCGAGGAGACGTCCACGTTGCGGTAGTGCAGGAATCCCTCGAGGGCGGGCATGTCCCGCGCGAGGAAGGAGCGGTCGGTGGCCACCGTGTTGCCACCCAGCGGCGGGCGGCTGCCGTCGGGGCAGTGCTCCTTGATGTAGGCGAGGACCTGCTCCTCGGCCTCGGCCATCGTCATCCCGGACTCGAGCTCGTGGATGAGGCCCGACGTCTCGTGCATCGTGCGGACGAACTCCACCATCTGGTCCAGCGCCTCCGGCGGGGGCTTGATGATGACGTCGATGCCCTCCCCGATCACGTTGAGGTCGAAGTCGGTCACCAGGGCCGCGACCTCGATCAGCGCGTCTGCCTCGAGGTCGAGGCCGGTCATCTCGCAGTCGATCCACACCAGTCGCTCGTTCACAGGCAGTCACACTACCCACGCGTCCGCCGGAGGCCCGCTCTCAGGGACGGTTCAGGCACGCCGCCTAGGGTCGAGGGCGTGAAGGACTGGATCGGGCTCGTCGCACGGCTGGTCACGGGCGGCGTCTGGATCGCCGCCGGCCTGCTCAAGCTGCCCGACCCCGCGGGCAGCGTCCGGGCCGTCCGCGCCTACGACCTGCTGCCCGAGTCCGTCGTCCCGACGGTCGGTCACGCCCTGCCGATCCTCGAGGTCGTCGTGGGCCTGTGCCTGGTGCTCGGCCTGCTGACCCGGGCGATGGCCCTGGTGTCGGCCCTGCTGTTCGTCGCCTTCATCATCGGGATCGCCTCCGCCTGGGCACGCGGGCTGCAGATCGAGTGCGGCTGCTTCGGTGGCGGGGGCCAGCTCGCGGGCGCCTCGTCGAAGTACCCCGGCGAGATCGCCCGGGACGTGGGCCTGCTGCTGGCCTCGCTGTGGCTCGTCGTACGACCGCGGTCGCGGTGGTCCCTGGACACATTCATCTCCCCGACCCGCTCGGGGACGTCGCACGAAGAACTGGAGAGGGACCTCGATGTCGAAGCGCAACAAGGCCGCTGAGCGCACCGCCCGGGCTGCTGCCCTGAGGGCGGAGCAGGAGCGTCAGGAGCGGCTGCGYCGCACCCTGACGATCGGGGCGGTGGTGCTCGGGATCGCCATCATCATCGGCGGCGGCTTCTTCATCCAGAGCCAGCGCGACTCGACCGGCAACGACGCGGCCGCCCCTGCCGGGGTCACCGCCGAGTACGGCGTCGTGGCCGGCGACAAGGGCGCAGCGCACGAGGTCGTCATCTACGAGGACTTCCTGTGCCCGGTCTGCGGTGAGCTGGAGTCCCAGGCCGGTGACGCGCTGACCGCGGCCGTCGAGGACGGCCGGGCCCGCGTCGAGTACCGCCCGGTCAACTTCCTGAGCCGCTTCGGCGACTTCTCGATGGACGCGGCCAACGCCTACGCGGTCGTGCTCGACGCCGAGGGGCCCGAGGTGGCCAAGTCGTTCCACGACGCGGTCTACGCCGACCAGCCGGCCGAGGACGCGGACCAGTTCCCCGGCAGCGCATGGCTGATCGACAAGGCCGTCGCGGCCGGCGCGTCCGAGCAGGCGGTGAAGGCCGGCATCGAGGGGGGCACCTTCGAGGGCTGGGTCGACAACGCCACCGGCGCCGCCTCCGAGGCCGGGGTCAACGGCACGCCGACCGTGCTGCTCGACGGCGAGCCGGTGCCCGGCGCAACCATCGACGAGGTCGCGGCCAACCTGGTGGCAGGCCTCCAGTGATTCGGCACCCGTGACTTCTCGCTGCCAGACTCCGGCGTGTGAGCCTGACTGACTTCATCGCCGGCCTGCCCAAGGCCGAGCTGCACGTCCACCACGTCGGGTCCGCGTCACCGCGGATCGTCGCCGAGCTGGCCGGGCGGCACCCGGCCGCCGGGGTCCCCACCGACCCCGACGCGCTGGCCGAGTTCTTCGCGTTCCGCGACTTCGCGCACTTCATCGACGTCTACCTCGCCGTCGTGGACCTGGTCCGCACCCCCGAGGACGTGCGCATGCTCACCTACGAGGTGGCCCACGAGATGGCGCAGGAGCAGCGCCTCCGGTACGCCGAGCTCACCTGCACGCCGTACACCTCGGTCCTGCGGGGCATCCCGATCGAGGCCTACACCGAGGCCATCGAGGACGCGCGGGTCGCCGCCGAGCGGGACTTCGGGCTGGTCATGCGCTGGATCTACGACATCCCCGGCGAGAGCGGTGTCCCCGCCGCCGACGCGACCCTCTCCTACGCGCTCGACCACGCGCCGGACGCGCTCGTCGGCTTCGGCCTCGGGGGTCCCGAGATCGGCGTTCCACGCCCGCAGTTCCAGCCGCACTTCGCCGCCGCCCGGGCCGCCGGGCTGCGCTCGGTCCCGCACGCGGGGGAGACCACCGGACCGGAGACCGTCTGGGACGCCGTACGACTCCTCGGCGCGGACCGGATCGGTCACGGCACGTCGTCGGCCGCCGACCCCGCCCTGCTGGAGCACCTCGCCACCGAGGGCATCGTGCTGGAGGTCTGCCCGACCTCCAACATCGCCACCCGGGCGGTCGCGACCCTCGACGAGCACCCGCTCCGCACGTTCGTCGAGGCCGGCGTCGCGGTCACCATCAACTCCGACGACCCGCCGATGTTCGGCACGACCCTCAACGGGGAGTACGCCGTCGCGGCCGACCTGCTGGACCTCGACGAGTCCGGCGTCGCCGAGCTGGCGCGGGCGGCGGTGCGGGCGTCCTTCGCCCCCGACGACGTGCAGACCCGGATCCTCGGCGAGATCGACGCCTACGCCGGCTGATCCAGGCGGGCCATGGTGTCCGCGTCGAGGACGAGGTCCGCGGCGGCGAGCGCCGGCTCGAGCTGCGGCAGCGAGCTCACCCCGACGATCGGGCGGACCTGGGGTGCGCGGTGCAGCAGCCACGCGAGCACGACCTGGCTGCGGGCCACGCCGAGACCGTCCGCGACCTCGGTGAGGGCGGCCAGGCGGGCCGTGGTCCCGGGGTGGTCGTAGGCCTGCGGGAACGGTCGGTCGTCGCGGTCGAAGCTGCCCTGCACCAGCGGGCTGTAGGCCCACAGCTCGATGCCCGTGTTGCGCTCGAGGTAGTCGACGGTCTCGTTGGTGACCCAGCCGAAGCGGTGGTCCTTGCCCTCGACGACGGCACCCGGGCGTGGCGCGACGTACGACGTGGTGAGCTGCAGCGCCGTGGCGGGCTCCAGGCCGCGGGACAGGGCGTGGGCCCGGGACCGCTCGACCAGCCACGTGGGGTGGTTGGAGATGCCGATCCGGCCGACCGAGCCGGCGGCGACCAGTCCGCCGAGGGCCTCGGTCGTCTCCTCGATCGGCGTGCTCCGGTCCTCCCCGTGCACCCAGTGGACGTCGATGCGATCGACGCCGAGCCGCTCCAGGCTGCGGTCGGCCTCACGGCGCACGGTCTCGGCGCCCAGGCCCTCCACCCCGCCGCCGTCGACGGGCTCGACACCCACCTTGGTGGCCAGGGTCAGCCGCTCGCGCAGGCCCGGGTTGGCCCGCAGCCAGTCACCGATCAGCGCCTCGCTCTGGCCGCCGTGGCCGGTGTCGCTGACCCAGAAGGCGTAGCAGTTGGCCGTGTCGATGGTGGTCCCGCCGGCATCGACGAAGCGGTCGAGGAGGGCGAAGGACGTGGCCCGGTCGGTGCGGGTGCCGAGGTACATGGTGCCGAGGACGAGGTCGTTGATCACTCCCCGACGCTAGCGCCCGCGACCTCGGCGACGGGAGGCCCCTTGCGCCGGTCACCGCCGGGGCGTAGAAC
>NZ_JBFUKA010000058.1:0-28917 GCF_056401085.1 Nocardioides sp. P4_G4 | reverse complement strand
GCGGCTGGGCCATGTAGACGTAGCCGTGCTCGATGAGCGGCTTCATGAAACGGAACAGCAACGTCAGCAGCAGGGTGTTGATGTGGTGGCCGTCGACGTCGGCGTCGGCCATCAGCACGACCTTGTGGTAGCGCAGCTTCTCGAGGTTGAACTCCTCGTGGATGCCGGTGCCGAGCGCCGAGATGATCGCCTGGACCTCGGTGTTGGCGAGCACCTTGTCGATGCGCGCCTTCTCGACGTTGAGGATCTTGCCGCGGATCGGGAGGATCGCCTGGACGCGGGGGTCGCGGCCCTGGCGGGCGGAGCCGCCGGCCGAGTCGCCCTCGACGATGAAGACCTCGCACTCGGCCGGGTTGGTCGACTGGCAGTCGCTCAGCTTGCCGGGCAGGCCACCGCCGCCGAGCAGGCCCKTGCGGTTGCGGGCCAGGTCGCGGGCCTTGCGGGCGGCGATGCGCGCCGACGCCGCGGCCTGGGACTTGCGGACGATGTCCTTGCCCTCGGCGGGGTTCTGCTCGAACCACGCGCCCAGCTGGTCGTTGACCACKCGCTGGGTGAATCCCTTGGCCTCGGTGTTGCCGAGCTTGGTCTTCGTCTGCCCCTCGAACTGCGGCTCCTCCATCTTGATGGAGATGATCGCCGTCAGGCCCTCGCGGATGTCGTCGCCCGACACCCGGTCCTCCTTCTTCTTGATCTGCCCCCACTCCTCGCCCCAGTTGTTGACCAGGGAGGTGAGTGCGGAGCGGAAGCCCTCCTCGTGGGTGCCGCCCTCGTGGGTGTTGATCGCGTTGGCGAAGGTGTGGACGGACTCGGTGAACGAGGTGTTCCACTGCATCGCCACCTCGAGGCTCATGTGGGCCCCGCTGCTCTCCGGGCTCTCGGCCTCGAAGGAGATGATCGTCGGGTTGGCCTTGTCCTTGCGCCGGTTGAGGTGCTCGACGTAGTCGACGAGGCCGCGGTCGTACCTGAAGATCCGCTCGAGGCCGGCCTCCGTCTTCTTGATCGCGTCGGCACCGCCCTGGTCGACGCTGGCATCGATGGTGCTGTCGCCCACGGCGTCGGCCAGGTCGTCGGCGTGGGCGCGCTCGTCGCGCACCACGATCTCGAGGCCCTTGTTGAGGAACGCCATCTCGCGGATGCGGTTGGTGATCGTCTCGAGGTTGTACGTCGTGGTCTCGAAGATGTCCTCGGAGGCCCACCACGTGATCGTGGTGCCGGTGCGCTCGTCGTCCTCCATCGGCCGGACCTGCTCGAGCCCGCCGTCGGGGACGCCGAGGCTGAAGGTCTGGCGCCAGAGGTGCCCGCGGTTGCGGACCTGCGCGTGCAGGTGGGTCGACAGCGCGTTGACGACCGAGACGCCGACGCCGTGCAGGCCGCCGGACACCTTGTAGCCGCCGCCGCCGAACTTGCCGCCCGCGTGCAGCATCGTCAGCGCCATCGTGAGCGCGGGCATGTCCTGGCCGGGCGCGGTGTCGGTGGGGATGCCGCGACCGTTGTCCTCGACGCGGACGCTCCCGTCGGCGCACAGGGTCACGATGATGCGGTCGCAGTAGCCGGCCATCGACTCGTCGACGGCGTTGTCGATGATCTCCCAGATGAGGTGGTGCAGGCCGCGCTCACCGGTCGAGCCGATGTACATGCCGGGCCTCTTGCGGACCGCTTCGAGACCCTCCAGCACCTGGATCGCGGAGGCGTCGTACTCGACGCCGTTGGGCAGCTCGGGGGCGGATCCGTCGCTCACGCGTACCTCATCTGCTTCTCGACCCGTACGGGTCGGTGACATGGGAGAGGGCCGCGACTGGTGAGCCGGCGACCCGTGGCCTCAGTCTACCGGTCACGCGCCCACAATCCACGCATGGACTCCAGGAATCGGGTCATCTGTGGACGAAAAGGGCCTCTGAGGGCGCCGTGAGGGCCTCGCGGAGCGCCGATCAGGGGGTCGGACAGGTCCCTGTACGGGCGAGCGGCCGGTAGATCGTCATTTCGACGCGGCCGTCCGCGGGCACCCGATCACCCGTAGGTGTCGCGCGGACCCCGCCCGTCACGACTGGAGAAGCGGCCCTTCTTCCAGCTCGGCAGGTGGGGTCCCAGGATGTCGATGACCGTGACCGTGCCGTGACCGAGCTCCTCGTTGAGCCGTCGTACGACGGTGGGCGCGAGCAGCTTGAGCTGGGTCGCCCACGCGGTCGAGTCGGTCCGCACCACCAGCCGGGTGTCCGCGAAGGACTCGGGGGTGCAGTGCGAGGCGACCTCGTCGCCGACCAGCTCGGCCCAGCGTCCGAAGACCGACTGCACCCGCAGGTCCAGCTCCCAGCCGTGGTTGGAGATGAGCCGTTCCAGGGCGTTGTCCACCAGCTGAGGGTCACGGTCCGAGGGGAAGGCCCCGGACGTGCGCGGCCCGCCCCGGCGGCGGGGGGCGTCGAACGGGGACGCCGTGCGCCGGCGCTTCTTCGCCACCGGTTGCCCGGGAACCGCGCCGGCCGCGCGGCGCGACGCACGCGCGAGGTCGAGCCCGTCGTCACGGTGCTCCGGACCGGGGTCGACGGGGGTCTCGCCGGGGGTCGGCTCCGTCGGCTCGGCGACAGGTTCGGCGGCTGGCCGCTCCTGCCCGGCGTCGCCCGCGGTCTCGGGCGGGTCACTCGTCACGGCGTACCTCCCCGTCGGCCACCAGGAAGCGGACGCCCTGGAGGGCGATCGGCACGTCGGCGGCCACGGCCGCGGTGACCAGCACCTGCTCGGCGCCGGCGACGAGCTCGGCCAGCTGCTGGCGGCGCTCCCCGTCGAGCTCGGCGAAGACGTCGTCGAGCACCAGGATCGGGTCGTCGCCGTCGGCACGCAGCAGGTCGTACGACGCGAGCCTCAGCGCGAGCGCGAAGGACCAGGACTCCCCGTGCGAGGCGTAGCCCTTGACCGGCAGCCGCAGGTCGCCCGCCTGCCTGCCCGTGCCGAGGGTGAGCAGCAGCTCGTCGCGGTGCGGCCCGACGAGCGAGATGCCACGGTCCAGCTCGTCCTTGCGGCGACGCTCCAGCTCGGCCAGCAGCGCCTCGCTCAGGTCCGCGGCCTCGGTGGCCCCCTCCAGGTCGAAGGAGGGCTTGTACTCGATCTCGGCGTCGTCGCGGCTCGCGCCGCGGGCCACGGCTTCGTAGGCCTTGCCGAGGTAGGGACGCAGGTCGTCGACCAGCTGCAAGCGGTGGGCCAGCAGCTCGGCGCCGACCCCGGCGAGGTGGGCGTCCCACACGCCCAGCGTCGACAGGGCCGTCTCGCGGGCCTCGCCGCGTGCGAGGCCGGCCGTCTTGAGCAGGGTGTTGCGCTGCTTGAGGACCCGGTCGTAGTCGGAGCGGACGCCGGCCATCCGCGGGGTACGCAGCACGATCAGGTCGTCGAGGAGCTTGCGCCGGTCGCTGGGGTCGCCCTTGACGAGGGTCAGGTCGTCGGGGGCGAAGACCACCGTGCGCACCAGCCCGATGATCTCGCGGGGCCGCGGGAGCGGGGACCGGTTGATCCGGGCGCGGTTGGCCCGTCCGGGGTTGAGCTCGACCTCGAGCACCGCCGTCCGCCCGTCACGCACGACCGCCGCGCGCACGACCGCCTGGTCGGTGCCGGCCTTGACGAGGGGGGCGTCGGAGGCGACGCGGTGGGAGGAGAGCCGGGAGAGGTAGTCGATCGCCTCGACCACGTTCGTCTTGCCCTGGCCGTTGCGTCCGATGAACGCCGTCGCGCCCGGACCCAGCTCGACGTCGAGGTCGGCGTAGGAGCGGAAGTTGTGCAGGGTCAGGTGCGCGACATGCACGTGGTGCCTAGCTCTCGCCCGTCTGGTGGCCCTCGCCGGCGCCGGCCTGCTGGGCCGCACCCGACTGGTCGGGCCCGTCACCGGTCGCGCCGGCGTCGCCGCCCTTGGGGGCCGCGGTCCGGACGGCGTGGCCGCCGAACTGGTTGCGCATCGCCGCGACTGCCTTCATGGTCGGCGAGTCCTCCTGGCGGGACACGAAGCGGGCGTAGAGCGCGGCGGTGATGGCCGGGGTGGCCACGGCGTGCTCGATGCCGGCCTCCACGGTCCAGCGTCCCTCGCCCGAGTCCTCGGCGTAGCCGGCGATCTGGCTCAGGCCGGGGTCGTCGTCGAGGGCCGCGACCATGAGGTCGAGGAGCCAGGAGCGGATGACGGTGCCCTCACGCCAGGAGCGGAAGACCTCGGTCACGTTGTCGGTGACCTCGGCGGCCTCGAGCAGCTCCCAGCCCTCGGCGTAGGCCTGCATCACGGCGTACTCGATGCCGTTGTGGACCATCTTGGAGAAGTGGCCGGCGCCGACCTTGCCGGCGTGGACGGCACCGAAGTCGCCCTCGGGCTTGAGGGCGTCGAAGACCGGCTGCACCGTGGCGATGTCGGCCGCATCGCCGCCGTACATGAGGGCGTAGCCGTTGTCGAGGCCCCAGACGCCGCCGGAGACGCCACAGTCGACGTAGCCGATGCCCTTGTCGGAGAGCAGCTCGGCGTTGGCGATGTCGTCGGTCCAGCGCGAGTTGCCGCCGTCGATGACCACGTCGCCCTCGGCGAGCAGGTCGCCGAGCTCCTTGACCGTGGCGCGCGTCGGGTCGCCGGACGGGACCATGACCCACACGACCCTGGGGGAGGGCAGCGCCTCGACCATCTCGGCGAGCGAGCCGGCGTCACTCACGTCGGGGTTGCGGTCGTAGCCGACGACGGTGTGGCCGGCGCGGCGCAGGCGCTCGCGCATGTTGCCGCCCATCTTGCCGAGGCCGACGAGTCCGATGTCCATTGCTTCTCCCAAGATCTCGGGGGTCTGTGTCGTGCTGGAGTGCGGCTCGGCCGTGCGACTCAGCTGAGGAGGCGTCGCGGCATCAGCAGGTAGCGGAAGCCGTTGTCCGCGGTGCCGTCGGTGCTCGAGATGACCACCGGCTTCGTGGCCTGGGTGAACGACAGGTCGATGAACTCGCCGTCGAGGGCGGTGAGGCCGTCGAGCAGGAACTGCGGGTTGAACCCGGTGGTGAGGGCCTCGCCGGTGATCTCGGCGTCGATGGCCTCGGTGGCCATCGCCTCGTCGCCGCTCCCGGCGTCGAGCACGAGCTGGTCGTCACCGAACTTGAGCTGGACCGCCGTGTTGCGCTCGGCCACCAGGGCGACGCGCTTGACGGTGTCGATGAGCTCCTGCTTGTTGACCTTGGCGACGGTGAGGTGCTCGCTGGGGAACAGCGAGCGGACCTTGGGGAACTCCCCGTCCAGCAGCCGCGTGGTGGTGCGGCGTACGCCGCCCAGGCCGGTGCCCTCGAAGCCGATCAGGCCCTCGCCGGTGCCGCCGGTGCTGAGAGCGATGGTCACCTCGGCCCCGGAGGTCATGGACTTGGCGGTGTCGCCGAGCACCTTGGCGGGCACCAGGGCGGCCACCGAGGCGTCGGGGGTCTGCGGGTTCCACGTCAGCTCGCGGTGCGAGAGGCGGAAGCGGTCGGTCGCCAGCAGCGACATCGTCGCGCCGTCGATCTCGATGCGGACGCCGGTGAGGACCGGGAGCATGTCGTCGCGACCGGCGGCGGTCACGGCCTGCGCGACGGCGTGGGCGAAGTCGTTGCTCGAGACGGTGCCGGTGGCAGCGGGCATGTCGGGGAGCTTGGGGTAGTCCTCGACCGGCATGGTCTGCAGGCTGAACCGCGCCGACCCACACGTGAGCTGGACCTTGGGGCCCTCGAGGAGTACGTCGACCGGCTTGTTCGGCAGGCTGCGGCAGATGTCGGCGAGGAGCCGGCCGCTCACCAGGGCGGCGCCGTCGTCACTCACCTGGGCGGTGAGGTCGGCTCGGGCGGACGTCTCGTAGTCGAAGGTCGAGAGCACCAGGCCCTCGTTGCTCGCCTCGATCAGCAGGCCGGCGAGCACCGGGGCGCTGGGGCGGACCGGGAGGCTACGAGCTGCCCAGGCGACGGCGTCGGCGAAGACGTCGCGTTCGACGCGGAACTTCACTGCGGGCTCCTCGGTGCGGTGGAGGCGGAGAGCGATCAGGGATCGAGGGCAGCAACGAATGACACGTTCCTGCGCACGGGAGGTGAATCCTGCCATGCCGGTCAATTCCTCGGACCAGTCCGTGCAGGTTGTTGCCGGGCTCCTCGAGGTGGTCCCGGGGCGGTGCGTGTCGAGTTGTCCCCAGGCAGGGGCCCGAGTGGTGTTCGACGAGTGATCGATCCGTGTAGAGGTTCGTGGGAGTCATAGCGTCGGTGGAAACTGTGGACAACTCCCATTGCCGCAGGTCGTCAGGCTCGATCGCTGTGCACAGGGGGTGTTGAGGAGCCTGTCGACACACCGGCCCGTGTGTGCACGGCGCGGGGTCCGTGCGGTGCGGGTCGTGTGATTCCCACAGGGGCTGTGCACGACAGGCCGGGTGGAACCACACGTCCTCCACATCGCACACCCGTGTGATTCACCCCCGGCGAGCGATCCGGACCGTGGGCCCGTGTCGCGGTCCGGGGGGTCAGGACTGACGGGCCTGCATCTTGACGCGGTTGGTGAGCTCGCTGACCTGGTTGAAGACCGCGCGGCGCTCGGCGAGCAGCGTGCGGATCTTGCGGTCGGCGTACATGACCGTGGTGTGGTCGCGGTTGCCGAACTCGGCGCCGATCTTGKGAAGCGAGAGGTCGGTGAGCTCGCGGCACAGGTACATGCCGATCTGGCGGGCCATGACCAGGTGCCGGCCGCGGCTGGGTCCGGTGAGGTCCTCGATGGAGACACCGAAGTAGGCGGCCGTCTGGGCGATGATCAGCCCGGGAGTGATCTCGGGCTCGCCACCCTCGGGGATCAGGTCCTTGAGCACGATCTCGGCCAGGGTCATGTCGACCTCCTGGCGGTTGAGGTTGGCGAACGCCGTCACCCGGATCAGGGCGCCCTCGAGCTCGCGGATGTTGGTCTGGATCTTGCTGGCGATGAACTCGAGCACGTCCGGCGGTGCCGTCAGCCGGTCCATCGCTGCCTTCTTGCGCAGGATCGCGATGCGGGTCTCGAGGTCGGGGGGCTGCACATCGGTGATGAGGCCCCACTCGAACCGGTTGCGCAGCCGGTCCTCCAGCGCCTCGAGCCGCTTGGGGGCCCGGTCGGAGGTCAGCACGATCTGCTTGTTCGCGTTGTGAAGGGTGTTGAACGTGTGGAAGAACTCCTCCTGGGTCTGCGTCTTGCCCTCGAGGAACTGGATGTCGTCGATCAGCAGCACGTCGACGTCGCGGTAGCGGCGCTTGAACCGGTCCTGCCGGTCGTCACGGATCGCGTTGATGAACTCGTTGGTGAACTCTTCGCTGGAGACGTAGCGGACCTTGGCCCCGGTGTAGAGGCTGCGGACGTAGTGGCCGATGGCATGCAGCAGGTGGGTCTTGCCCAGCCCGGACTCGCCGTAGACGAGCAGCGGGTTGTAGGCCTTGCCCGGCGCCTCGGCGACCGCGACGGCCGCGGCGTGGGGGAATCGGTTGGACGAGCCGATGACAAAGGTCTCGAACGTGTACTTGGGGTTGAGACGGGTCTCGAGGGCCGAACCGGCGCGGCGTGCCTCGTTGGCCTCCTCGGTGGACTGGGAGAACGGGGACGGTCCGGACGTCAACAAGTCGTCATGTTGCTTTGTCGACATGTCGAGAGCCGCGTGGTCGGGTACGTCGGGTAGCGGCGTCGGACCGTTCTGGTCCTCCAGCGCCGGGTTGACCGTGACCGCCAGGCGGATCTCGCGACCGAGGGAGTCGCTGAGCGAGTCCTCGAGCTGTCCCCGGAGCCGGCCCTCGAGCTGGTTGCGGGTGAAGTCGTTGGGGACGGCGATGATCGCGGTGCTCTCGTGCAGCGTCACCGGCTCGCTGGCGCGCAGCCAGGCCCGCTGGTTGGGCTGGAGGTCGCGGACGATCGCGCGCCAGACCGTTCCGAGATCGATCTCCGGGTCTTCCACGACTGCCTCCACGCCTCACTGGTCTCCACCCGGCCGCGGTGTGCGATCGCCTGGTGCTCCACAGAGTTTTCCACAGACTGTGAACCATTGGGGAGTCGACGCCGATGACGGCGACAGACCGCCGTACGACAGGGAGAGAGGGATGATGAGGGCCGACCCTGCGCACCGGGAGGGCCGCAACGTAACAAGGCCCCGACATGCGCGGCAAGGCTTCATCCACAGGCCCGGGGATCGTGTCATCATCGCGGGTTTGACCCTGTCTTCGCCTCCCGCGTACCGTTGGCCGGTCGCCTCTGGGCGATGCACACACCTTCCCCTGTCACCACTTCGTGTCGACGGGTGCCRCATGTCCACGACTTCACGCCCACCGGGGCGTGCGCGTGGGTGGGCGGTGCCGGCCGAAGCGCCGTCCCGTGCCGGTGCCCAGCACCGGGACGGGGACACCGCACCACCGGCTGTGGAGTGGACACCTCAGAAAACGCATCGGAGACAAACTCGTGAGCAAGCGTACGTACCAGCCGAACAACCGCCGCCGTCACAAGGTGCACGGTTTCCGCCTGCGCATGCGCACCCGTGCCGGCCGCTCGATCCTGTCCTCGCGCCGCCGCAAGGGCCGCAAGGACCTGGCCGTCTGAGCGACGCCTCGGCGTCTGCTCTGAGGCCACGACCGTGCTGCCGGCGCACCACCGGCTGGTCGACAGTGACGCATTCCGCGCCACCGTCCGCTCCGGCCACCGCTCCGGCTCCCGGACCCTGGTGGTCCACCTGGGACGGACCGGGTCGAACGATCCGGCCCGGGCCGGTTTCGTGGTGAGCAAGGCGGTGGGCAACGCCGTGGTCCGCAACCGTGTGAAGCGTCGACTCCGACACCTGACCCGGGAGCACCTGCCGTCGCTGCAGGGGCTTCCGGGTTCTGCCGTGCTCGTGGTCCGTGCCCTCCCGGCCAGCGCCACGGCGTCGTACACGGAACTCGGGGCCGATCTGGACCGTTGCCTGACCAGGGTGATGTCGTGACCGGGATACGTGCGTGAGACTGCTGCTGATCGGACTGCTCCGCGCCTACCGCGCGGTCATCAGCCCGCTCTACGGCCAGGTCTGCCGCTACCACCCCTCCTGCTCGGCGTACGCGCTCGAGGCAGTCACGCAGCACGGTTCGATCCGCGGCAGCTGGCTCGCCGTACGACGTCTTGGCCGGTGCCACCCCTGGGCCGCCGGTGGCTACGACCCTGTTCCTCCCCGCGCCGCAGCAGTCGGCACGGATCCGACCTCCACACGAGGAGCCTGAGTGCTCGACTTCTTCAGTTCCATCGGCGGATTCATCATGACGCCGCTGTACTACGCCATCTCCGCGGTCCTGGTGGGCTGGCACAACGTCTGGGGCAACATCTTCGGCCCCGAGTCGGGGATCGCGTGGGTGCTCTCGATCGTCGGCCTGACGCTGGTCATCCGTGCGGCGCTGATCCCGCTCTTCGTGAAGCAGATCAAGTCCAGTCGCAACATGCAGCTGATCCAGCCCAAGGTCAAGGAGCTGCAGAAGAAGTACGGCCACGACCGGGAGCGTCTCGCCCAGGAGACGATGAAGCTCTACAAGGACTCGGGCACCAACCCGTTCGCGTCCTGCCTGCCGATCCTGCTCCAGATGCCGATCTTCTTGGCGCTGTTCCGCCTGATCGACCAGGCGGTGAAGAACCCGCACCAGCCCAAGGGCTTGATGACGGAGACGCTCAACCTGCAGTTCCGGGACGCGACGTTCCTGGGTGCCAAGATCTCCGACACCTTCCTCGGCACCGACGACACGAGCGTGCGGGTGCTCGCCGCCTTCCTGGTGATCGCCATGACGGCCACCACGTTCCTCACCCAGCGCCAGCTGATGAGCAAGAACATGCCCGCCGACGCCCTGACCGGGCCGTACGCCCAGCAGCAGAAGCTGCTGCTCTACGTGCTGCCGATCGTCTTCGCTGTCGGTGGTATCGCCTTCCCGATCGGCGTGCTCTTCTACTGGACCACCTCCAACCTGTGGACGATGGGCCAGCAGTTCTACGTCATCCGCAACAACCCCGCCCCCGGGACGCCCGCCTTCGCGGCCAAGCAGGAGCGCGACCAGGCCAAGGCCCGCCGCAAGGGCCACGTCGCGGAGGCCGAGGTGAGCCAGGACTCGCTGGACACCGCGACCGGGACCGTCGTCGAGCCCCCCGCTTCGCGGGTGCAGCCCAAGCGCCAGACCAAGGCGCAGCGTCAGGCGAAGAAGAAGCCCAAGGGTTCCTGACCCTTCCCCCCTTGTCCGCGGGGAGACCCGCTGCCCACCGATCGATCCAGGAGTGAGCCCGTGAGCGACCCGACCGAGACCCTGCACGACACCGACAGCACCGCCACCGAGCCGGAGGGTGCCGCCGCCGACGTGTCTGTCGACGCCACCACGGACGACGCCACGACGGACGACGCCACGACGGACGACGCCACGTCTGAGGTCGGCCGCCCCTCCAAGGTCGAGCGCCTCGAGCAGGAGGGCGACATCGCCGCCGACTACCTCGAGGAGCTGCTCGACATCGCGGACCTCGACGGTGACCTGGACATGGACGTCGAGGGCGACCGCGCCGCGGTGTCCATCGTGGGTGCCGACCTGTCGCAGCTCGTGGGCCGCAACGGTGAGGTCCTCGACGCTCTCCAGGAGCTGACCCGCCTCGCCGTCTACCGCGAGACCGGCGAGCGTTCCCGACTCATGCTGGACGTGTCCGGTCACCGGGCCGAGCAGCGCGCGCGGCTGATCGAGCTGGCCGCCGAGAAGATCGCCGAGGTCAGGGAGTCGGGCGAGCAGGTGTCGCTGACCCCGATGACGTCGTTCGAGCGCAAGGTGGTGCACGACGCCGTGTCGGCCGCCGGCCTCACCTCGGAGTCCGAGGGTGCCGAGCCGAAGCGGTACGTCGTCATCCTCCCCGCTTGATCCTCCCCGCTTGATCCTGCTGCCTGATCCCGCCGGCTGTTTCACGTGAAACGAGAGCTGTGAGCCACGAGGACCACTCGTCCACCCGCGCACCCTCCCCGCCCGTAGAGGCAGGGAGGGTGTTCGCGTCCGATCGTCTGCCTGTCATCGCGGCGTACGCCGATCTCCTGGCGAGCGACGGTGTCGTGCGAGGACTGATCGGTCCCCGGGAGGCCCCGCGCCTCTGGGACCGGCACCTGCTCAACTGCGCGGTCCTGGGCGAGGCCATCCCGGACGCGGCGACCGTCTGCGACATCGGCTCGGGTGCCGGGCTCCCGGGCCTCGTGCTCGCCATCTCCCGGCCCGACCTGGAGGTGACCCTGGTGGAGCCGTTGCTGCGCCGGACGACCTTCCTCGACGAGGTTGTCGCTGCGTTGGAGCTGCCCAACGTCGAGGTCGTGCGTGGGCGTGCCGACGACCTGCACGGCGAGCGGACCTTCGACGTGGTGACCTCGCGGGCCGTGGCTCCGCTCGAACGGTTGCTCCAGTGGTCCATGCCCCTGGTCGCGGCTCAGGGGGCTCTGGTGGCGATGAAGGGATCCACGGTCGCTGAGGAGATCGAGGCGGCCCGGCCCGTGCTGACGCGGTGGCGCTGCGCGGAGCCGGAGGTGCTGACACTGGGCGAGGAGACGCTCGTCCACAGCACGCATGCGCTGAGAGTGGCCTGGGCCGACCCGACGCAGGTAGGTTGGCCGCTTGTTCCGGCGAAGCGCACCCCACGCCGCCGGCGCTCCCACTGACCGTTCGGCCGTGGGGTTCGCTGAGTTCGGGCGTCCCCGCGCCAGGCCGGCAGTTGGTGCTTGTCCGTTCCCGTCTGTGAGCTTCGCCCCGTGCGACAGCGAAAGGTTCGCCCGTGTCTGAGGACCGCCCGCCGCACCACTCCCCCTCTCCGGACGTCCGGAGGGACGATTCCGAGGCCCGCAGCGTCCGTGAAGAGTTTTCCACCGGTCCAGAGGCCCCCTCTGAGCGTGACTTTCCACAGGACGCACGAGTTCATCCACAGGACGAGGGGTCGCGTGTTTCACGTGAAACGGTGACCCAGTCCGCTGTTTCACGTGAAACAGACGCTGGACGTCGTCCCTTTCAGGTACGGACGGCGGCGGAAGTGGCCGAGGGACCCTCCGGATTCCACGACGAGACCACCCCGCTGGCGCGCGCAGCGGAGCACTCGGTGCTGGCGCGCACCGGCGGGCTGCACCGCGGCCGCGAGGTCCCTCGTCCCGACGCGACCCGCGTCTTCGTGGTGGCCAACCAGAAGGGCGGCGTCGGCAAGACCACATCGACGGTGAACACGGCGGCCGCCCTCGCCCAGCTGGGCCAGCGCGTCCTGGTGATCGACCTCGACCCCCAGGGCAACGCCTCGACAGCGCTGAGCATCGACCACCACCGCGGCGTGCCCTCGACGTACGACATGTTGGTGGAGGGTGAGCCCCTCGCGGACGTCATGACGCAGAGCGAGGACCTCCCCKGCCTGTGGGTCGTGCCCGCCACGATCGACCTGGCCGGTGCCGAGATCGAGCTGGTGAGCGTCGTGGCCCGCGAGAGCCGGCTGCAGCGCGCGCTCGCCGGTCATCCCTGGATCGGAACGGCCGAGGAGGCCGGCGAGGACCGCTTCGACTACGTCCTCGTGGACTGCCCGCCGTCCCTGGGTCTGCTGACGCTGAACGCGCTGGTGGCCGGTCGCGAGATGTTCATCCCCATCCAGGCGGAGTACTACGCGCTCGAGGGCCTCGGCCAGCTCCTCGAGACCGTCGAGATGGTGCGCAAGCACCTCAACCCCGATCTGGTGGTCTCCACCATCCTTCTCACCATGTACGACGCCCGCACCCGGCTGGCGGCCAACGTGGCCTCCGAGGTGCGCGAGCACTTCGGCACCGAGGTGCTCAAGACGGCGGTCCCCCGTTCGGTGCGGGTGTCGGAGGCGCCGTCGTACGGCCAGACGGTGATGACCTACGATCCGGCCTCGGCGGGCGCACTGAGCTATCTGGAGGCGGCCCGCGAGATCGCCACCAAGGGAGCACCCCGATGACGTCCACCCCCAAGCCCGTACGACGGGGCCTCGGCCGCGGCCTGGGATCGCTGATCCCCACCGCTCCGCCCGGTGCCGCTCCTGGTGATGCACCGTCCGGTGGCTCCGCGGCGAACGGGACCGGCTCCGGCAACGGCTCCGGACCCGCGGACAGCGGCTACCCGGACTCCCCCAGCTCCCCCGAGCGCTCCGCGACGACGGACGACCGTGACTCCGCGTCCACGTCGAACACCACCAGCTCCGCCGAGGAACCACGGGGCGCGGTCGCCGGATCGTGGTTCGCCGAGCTGCCGATCACCCAGGTGCGGCCCAACGCCCGCCAGCCGCGGCAGGTCTTCGAGGAAGAGGCGCTCGCCGAGCTCGTCCACTCGATCCGCGAGGTGGGCCTGCTCCAGCCGGTGGTCGTGCGCCCCGCGGGTGAGGGCTCGTACGAGCTGATCATGGGCGAGCGCCGGTGGCGGGCCTCCCAGCAGGCCGGTCTGACGGCGATCCCGGCGATCGTGCGGGACACCGACGACAACGACATGCTGCGGGACGCGCTCCTGGAGAACCTGCACCGCTCGCAGCTGAACCCACTCGAGGAGGCGGCGGCGTACGGCCAGCTGCTCGAGGACTTCGGCTGCACCCACGACGAGCTGGCCCAGCGGATCGGCCGCTCACGACCCCAGATCAGCAACACCCTGCGGTTGCTCAAGCTCTCGCCGGCGGTCCAGCGGCGCGTCGCGGCGGGAGTCCTGTCCGCGGGCCACGCGCGGGCACTGCTCAGCGTCGAGGACGCGGACCTGCAGGACCGGCTGGCCTCGCGGGTCACCGCCGAGGGCATCAGCGTGCGCGGTCTCGAGGAGATCGTGTCCCTGGGCCCCRGTCAGACGGGCTCCACGCGGACCCAGCGCTCCCGGCCCACGGCCCCGGGCCTCTCGGACCTCGCCGACCGGCTGTCCGACCGCTTCGAGACCCGGGTCAAGGTCGACCTCGGCAAGGCCAAGGGCAAGATCACCGTGGAGTTCGCCTCCCTGGACGACCTGCGCCGGATCGTGGAGGTCATGGACCCCCGCAACCGCACCGACCGGCCCATCTGACGCGCTTCGCGGAGTACGTGACTCCAGACGTGCGCTGAGCGCCCTCCTCAACCAGCGGGAGCGCCTCGTGGGGACGCCCCTGACCTGCGCAAACGCCTCATGTCGACAAAGTGACAAGTCGCTCAAGCGGTAGAGCGACTCGACGACAAGTCGGTACGGCGATTCGTCGTCACGAGGTCACTTCTTGCGGGCCGCGGCGCGCTTCTCGGCCCGCTTGCGGGCGCGTTCGCGCTTCTCCGCGGCGTCCAGGATCTTGGCCTCCTCGAGCGTGGGGGCCGAACCGCCGTGGCGCTTCGGCAGCCACCAGGAGCCGGGAGGCTGCTCGTCGGCGGGGTAGGCGGCGATGGTCTCCTCGAGCAGGGCGCTCATCCGCGCCTTGAGCTCGGCGGTCTCGGCGGCAGGGTTCTCACCGGTGGGGTACATCGGCTCGCCGACCGACAGCGCGATGGTCTTGCCACGGCTGAAGTCCCGCGGGTGGTCCTTGGTCATCATCCGCTGGGTGCCCCACAGGATCACCGGCACGAGCGGGACGCCGGCCTCGGCCGCGATGCGCACCGCGCCGGTCTTGATCTCCTTGAGCTCGAAGGCCCTCGAGATGGTCGCCTCCGGGAAGATGCCGACCGCCTCCCCGGCCCTGAGGTACTCCAGGGCCACGTCCAGCGACTTCTCCCCCGAGGCACGGTCGACCTCGATGTGATGCAGGGAGCGCATCAGGGGACCGACGGCCGGGTGGTCGAAGAGCTCCCGCTTGGCCATGAACCGCACCAGGCGCCGCGAGGGCCGGGCCGCGAAGCCGCCGTAGATGAAGTCGACGTACCCGATGTGGTTGTAGGCCAGCAGCACACCGCCCGTCCGGGGGACGTTCTCGGTGCCGGTCATCTGGAACCGCTGCCCGAGCGCCTTGAAGCCCGCGAGGGCGGTGTAGATGATCGGGGGGTACGTCACGTCTCGCATGCGGTGAGCCTAGGGGCCGTACGCCGCATCGGCGAGGGGGTGGGACGCGCCTCTCAGCGCCGGGTGGCGAGGAAGTCGCCGATCCGGCCGATCGCCTCCTCGAGCACGCTCGCCTCGGGCAGGGTCACCAGCCGGAAGTGGTCGGGGTCGAACCAGTTGAAGCCCGTCCCGTGGGTGACCAGGATCTTCTTGGCGCGCAGCAGCTCGATCACGAACTCCTGGTCGTCGTCGATCGGGTAGACGGCCGGGTCGAGGCGCGGGAAGCAGTAGAGCGCGCCCTTCGGGGTCACGTTCGAGACGCCCGGGATCTCGTTGAGCAGCCGGTCCGCGAGCATCGACTGCTCGTAGTAGCGCCCTCCGGGGCCGATCAGCTCCTCCACGGACTGGTAGCCGCCCAGCGCGGTCTGGATCGCGTGCTGGGCGGGCACGTTGGCGCACATGCGCATGTTGGCGATGAGGGTGAGGCCCTCGAGGAAGTCGGTGGCGATCTCCTTGGGACCCGAGATCATCACCCACCCCGCGCGGTAGCCGCAGACCCGGTAGGCCTTGGAGAGGCCGCTGAAGGTCAGGCAGAGGACGTCGTTGCCGGCGTAGGTCGCGGCGTGGTGGTGCAGGGCGTCCTCGAACACGATCTTCTCGTAGATCTCGTCGGCGAGGATGACCAGCTCGTGGCGCCGGGCGATGTCGACGAGGCCCTTGACGATCTCCTCGCTGTAGACGGCACCGGTGGGGTTGTTGGGGTTGATGATGACCAGCGCGTGAGTGTTCTCGGTGATCTTGGCCTCGATGTCGGCGAGGTCGGGGTTCCAGCCGTCCTCCTCGTCGCAGCGGTAGTGCACCGCCGTGCCGCCGGAGAGCGTGACCGCACCGGTCCACAGCGGGTAGTCCGGGGCCGGCACCAGGACCTCGTTGCCGTCGTCGAGGAAGGCCTGGAGCACCATGGAGATGAGCTCGGAGACGCCGTTGCCGATGAAGACGTCCTCGACGCCCACCTCGCGCAGCCCGCGGGACTGGTAGTAGTTCATCACCGCGGTCCGCGCCGAGTAGATGCCCTGGGAGTCGCTGTAGCCCTGCGACCGGGGCAGGTGGTGGACCATGTCGGCGACGATCGCCTCAGGCGCCTCGAAGCCGAACGGCGCAGTGTTGCCGATGTTGAGCTTGAGGATGCGGTGCCCCTCGGCCTCGAGGCGCTGTGCCTCGAGCAGGATCGGACCCCGCACGTCGTAGCGGACTCCGCGCAGCTTCTGGCTCTGGACGATGGGGCGCACGCAGCCATCCTCTCAGGCCCGGAACCGGCCTAGCATGGGGATGTCGTGCGTGGACGACCTCGGGGCCGTCGCCGTACGCCGCCCACGCAGCCGTCGCCCGGACGCAGGAGGCCTGATGTCGCGTCGTACCGCCCCGATCACCGTCGACCACCTCGCCGAGGTGGGCGAACCCTGCCGCTCGTGCCTGTTCTGGGAGCTCGACGCGGTGAGCCGGGGACGGCTCGACCACGACGAACGGGTCGCCGAGAAGCAGCGCTGGCTCTCGGAGGTGCTGCGGGAGTGGGGCTCGGCCGGCCGGGTCGTGCTCGTCGACGGCCGGGTGGCCGGACATGCCATCTACGTGCCCGCCGCCTTCGTGCCGGGCCAGGCGGCCCTGCCCACCGCGCCGGTCTCGCCGGACGCGGTGGTGCTGACCACCGTCCGCGTCGAGCCCTGGGCCCGGGGAGGCGGGCTGGCCCGCCTGCTGGTGCAGGGCATGGCCCGCGACCTCGTCACGCGCGGGCAGGTGGCGGTGGAGGCCTTCGGGGACACCCGCGGGCGGGCGGACGGGTGCGTGATGTCGGCGGAGTTCCTCGGCAGGGTCGGCTTCCGCACGCAGCGGCCCCACATCACCACCCCGCGGATGCGGATGGAGCTGCGCTCGGCGATCAGCTGGAAGGACGAGGTGGAGGCCGCCCTGGAGAAGTTGTGGGGGGTCGTGCGTCCGGCCCCCGCGCGGGCGCCCCAGCAGCCACGGGCTCTGCACCGGCGGCGTACGACGCCCTGAGAGGCCCGTACAAGGACGCGGAGGGCCACGGAACGCTCCGGGACGCACGACGCCCCGGCGGCTCCGTGAGGAGCCCACCGGGGCGAGGAGACGGCGTGGAGCCGGGTGCTGCGTCGACTCAGATGAAGTCGGCGAGCTCCTTGAGGAGCGCGGCCTTGGGCTTGGCGCCCACGATCGACTTGACGACCTCGCCGTCCTTGTAGACGTTGATGGTCGGGATGCCGGTGACGCGGTAGGACGAGGGGGTCACGGGGTTCTCGTCGACGTTCATCTTGAGGAAGGTGACCTTGTCACCGTGCTCGGAGTTGATCTCGTCGAGGATCGGCGCGACCTGGCGGCACGGTCCGCACCACTCGGCCCAGAAGTCCACCAGGACGGGCTTGTCGGACTTGAGGACCTGCGCCTCGAACTCGGCGTCGGTCACGGCGGCGATGTTGGCCACTGCTCTACCTCTCTCTGGGGGTCTCGGGTTGGTGCTGAGTGAACACCACGCCGGGGACATCTGTTCCCGGCGACGTGCCGAGCGGCACGCGTGTCGGTGCGGGGGGCGCTCAGGCGCCGGCGGTCTGCACGACCTCGGTGATGATCTCGTCGGTCTCCGACGCCGAGGCGTCGACGAGGGCCGCGTGGTCGAGGGCGGCCACGAAGCGCTCGGCGTCGAGGGCCGCGGCGCAGCCAGTGCCGGCGGCGGTGATCGCCTGGCGGTAGTGGTGGTCGACGAGGTCACCGGCGGCGAAGACGCCGCGCACGTTGGTGGCCGTGGACGGGTGGTCGACGAGCACGTAGCCGTCGTCGTCGAGGTCGACCTGCCCGGCGAGGAGCTCCGAGCGGGGGTCGTGGCCGATGGCGATGAACAGGCCGGTCACGTCGAGCTGGCGCAGCTCGCTGGTGGTGGTGTCGCGCAGGGTGATGGACTCGAGACGGTCCGCGCCGTTGATGGAGGCGACCTCGGAGTTCCACACCATCTCGAGCTTGGGGTCGGCGAAGGCGCGCTCCTGCATGATCTTGGAGGCGCGCAGCTCGTCGCGGCGGTGGATCAGGTAGACCTTCGAGGCGAAGCGGGTCAGGAAGGTCGCCTCCTCGATCGCGGAGTCGCCGCCGCCGACGACGGCGATGGCCTGCTCGCGGAAGAAGAAGCCGTCGCAGGTCGCGCACCAGGACACGCCGCGACCGGAGAGCTCCTCCTCGCGGGGGAGACCGAGCTTGCGGTAGCCCGAGCCGGTCGAGAGGATCACCGACCGCGCGGTGTAGGTGTCGGTGGCCGTCTTGACGACCTTGACGTCACCGGTGAGGTCGACCTCGACGACGTCGTCGGGGATCATCTCGGCGCCGAAGCGCTCGGCCTGGGCACGCATCTCGTCCATCAGGGCGGGACCCATGATGCCGTCGCGGAACCCCGGGAAGTTCTCGACCTCCGTGGTGTTCATCAGCGCACCGCCGGCGGTGACCGAGCCCTCGAAGACCAGGGGCTCCAGGGCCGCGCGGGCGGCGTACACAGCAGCGGTGTAGCCGGACGGGCCCGAACCGATGATGATCACGTTGCGGGTCTCGGTGTGCTCAGTCATGCGGGTCAGGGCTCCTACGGAAGGGGGGTTCGGTTACGTCGCTGTCAACCGATCGTAGGCGAGGGATGTTCCCCACGGTGGCGGACACCACGGTCCGGCGCCCCGGTGGCCGCGAGGCCCGGCGCGGCTCAGCGGGCCCGCAGGGAGGTGCTGCCCACGACCTCGTCCGAGCCGCAGACGTAGACGTCCACGACCTGGCGGCCGTCCTGCACCGGACGCAGCACGACCAGGGCCGGACGCCCGTCCCACGTGGCGTCCACCCGCTCGCCGTCGCCGACGTCGAGGCGACAGCGGGGGCTGGCGTCGTACGACGTCACGGCACCCGGGAGCGTGAGGGGTCGGACGGCGGGGCGCAGCGCCTCGGTGCTGGTCAGCGGGACCGGGGCGGCGAACGCCGAGCCCGAGCGCTGGCTCTCGGCGGCCTCCGGGCTGCTGGAGAGCTGGCTGGGGGCGGACCCGGCCGCCTTGCCGCTGGTGTCGGAGTCCTCGGCAGGCCCGACCTCGTCGCCCTGGGCGGCGGAGCCGCCGCTGTCGGCGCTCGAGGCCGAGTCGCTCCCGCCGGACCCGCCGCTGGAGTCGAGGACCTGGGGGAGGGCGACGCCGAGGACGACCACGGCGGCCGCGGCGACCAGCCCGGAGGCCAGGGCGCGTCGACGACGCGACCCGAGGGGTACGACGGGGGCGAGCGGTGCGGGGTCCAGCTCACGGCGCTCGGCGGTGAGCTCGGCCAGGGCCGCGTCGAGCCGGCTGCGGACGTCGTCGGGGACGGGACCGGTGTGCCGCGCCTCGGCGAGGCGGGCACGGACGGCCGCCTCCTCGGCGGGGGACAGGGTCGGGTCGTCGGGGGCGGTCATCGGGTCACCTCCTCGGTGCAGGTTCAGGTGCAGGTGCAGGTGTGGGGCACGGGTCGGACGGGGGAAGCGGGAACGCGGGGCACGGGTCAGCGGCCGGCAGCCGGTGGCCCGCGGGGGGCGCCGGTGGATGGGACGTCCGGCTCGGACGGCGGGTTCCCGGGGGAGGACGGGGGTGAGGAGGGTCTCAACGCCGCCAGCAGGGGCGCGAGCCGCGCCCGTCCACGGGAGCAGCGCGACTTGATGGTCCCCTCGGCACAGTCGAGGATCGCGGCCGCCTCGGCCACGCTGTATCCCTCCATGTCGACGAGGACGAGCGCCGCGCGCTGGTCGACCGGCAGGGTGGCGAGGGCGTGGAGCACCGCCCGGCGGCGCTCGTCGGCGAGCGCGCTGGCCTCGGGGTCGTCCCCGGCGGCGGTGGAGGCGACCAGCGCCCCCCGTCCGGCCCGCTCCTCCAGGTCGTCGGGGAGGGCGTCGGCGGCGCGGACCTTGGAGGCCCGGATCCGGTCCAGGCAGGCGTTGACGACGACCCGGTGCAGCCAGGTGGTCACCAGCGCCTCGCCGCGGAACGAGCCGGCCCGGCGGAAGGCCGCGACCATCCCGTCCTGGAGGCCGTCGGCGGCGTCCTCGGGGTTGCCCATCGTCCGCAGGGCCACGGCCCACAGCCGGTCGCGGTGCCGGCCGAAGAGCACGCCGAACGCCTCGGCGTCGCCGGTCACGTGCGCGGCCAGGAGGTCGGTGTCCGCCCGCTCGTCGGTCCCCGGGGGCGGCCCGCCGTCGTCGTACGACGTCACCCGGCCACCACGACGTCCGACACGGTCCCGCGGTAGGTGCCGTCGAGCTGCGGGAGGGCGGTCAGCCACACGGTGACGAAGCGGCCCGACACCGC
This sequence comes from Nocardioides sp. P4_G4, assembly GCF_056401085.1. NCBI lineage: Bacteria > Bacillati > Actinomycetota > Actinomycetes > Propionibacteriales > Nocardioidaceae > Nocardioides > Nocardioides sp. P4_G4. The sequence goes on along the minus strand of NZ_JBFUKA010000058.1, from coordinate 8,620 downwards.
CTCGTCGAGGTCCACGGTCAGCGATCCGCTCCCGGAGGCGGTCCCCACCGGGGTCAGGTCGGCGACGCCGGTGGGCGACTGGCCGGTGACGAAGATCGACAGCGACGTCGGCCCGCCGAGGGTGGCGACGTCGACCTCCCGCACGCCGCGGGTGCGGCCGAGGTCGAGGACCAGGCCCACGCCGGTCTTGAGCCCGGCGGGTCCGAGCTGCTGGGCGTAGCTCGAGGTGCTCCAGGACGTGGCGCCGTTGCCGTCGAGCACGAACGGGACCCGATCGGAGTTCTCCACCTGCCCGTCGGTGCCCTGGGGGTCGAAGTCGCGGGCGGTGACGTCCGGGAACGGGGTCGGCGCGGCGGTGGTCACGGGCGAGCTGGGCGTCTCGTTCGTCGACGCCTCGCCGTCGGGGCGCCCGAGCTGGTACGCCGCCAGCGCGGCCATGGCCACGAGGAGGCACAGGCCGATGAGCAGGGCGAACCGGATCGAGCCGCGGCCCGGCACCACCTCGCCGGTCCCGGTGCCGGTGTCGTACGACGGCCACGACCCCGAGCCGGTGTGCTGGCCGGCGTAGGAGCCGGTGGCGGACCCTCCCGAGGTGGCCTCCCACGGCCAGTAGCCGGTCGCGGCCGTGCGGACCCCCTCGCGGGGACGGCGTGCCGGCTGGCCCTCCGGTGGCTCGGGGGCGAAGAGCGGCTTGGCGGGGCGGTCCTCGAAGGGCGGCGGCGGAGGAGGGGGGTCGCTGCGGGCGGCCACCCAGCCGACGTCGTCGCGCTCGTCGTCGAAGACGGGCATGCCCGCCTGGGTCGGCTGGTCCACGGGGGGCGCGGAGGGCGCGGGGGACGCAGGCCGCGCGGGGGTCCGTGCGGCGGGTGCTGGTGTCGCCGGCGGCTCGACGTCGGTGGCCGGGGGCGTGCCGGCCTCGTCGGCTGCGGACGCGGCCGTCACCGTCGACACGTCGCGGGTCGACTCGGTCGCGGGTGGTGCCCAGGGCGGCGTGGGGTGGTCGTGGTCGGGCTCACGCAGTCCGGAGGCGTCCCCGACGTACTCCCGCAGCATCTCGGCGATCACCGCGGCCGAGATCCCCGCCCCGCCGGAGCGGCCTGCGTTGATGACCTGGTCGCACAGGGCGTCGAGGGCCCGGGGGATGCCGGCGCGGACCCGACGCGGGCGCAGCACGGCGCCGTGGTCGGTGGGGGCGGCGGGGAGCAGCGAGATGGAGGTGCCGGCCCACTTGCCGGTCAGGGCGGCGTACAACAGCCCGGCGACGTCCACGAGGTCGGCCGAGAGCCGACCCGGCGGCAGGCCGTGGAGGGCGGCGTCGACCCCGAAGCCGATGATGCGGACCTGCCCGTGGTGGTCGAGCAGGACGTTCTCCGGGACCATGCGCCCGTGGGTGAGCCCGACCTCGTGGGCCAGGGCGAGGCTGTCGGCGACCTCGGAGACGATCCACGCGGCGCGACGCGGCGGCAGCGGACCATCGTTGGCCAGCATCACGTCCAGCGACGTGCCCTGGCCCCACTCGTTGACGACGTAGCAGAGGTCGTCGCGCTCCTCGGCGTCCAGGACGCGCAGCAGACGGGGGTCGACGTGCGGGGCGACGCCGCGGGCGGCCTCGAGCAGGCCCGCGGCGCGCGGGTCGTGGCGGGAGATGAGGTGCACGGCCACGTGTCGGTGCAGCACCGCGTCGTGCGCGCGCCAGAAACGGCCGCCCTCGCTCTCGGTGAGCAGGTCGTCGAGGCGGTAGCGGGAGGCGAGGACCTCACCGGCGTGGATCGAGTCAGGCATCTCTCACCTCGCTCCCGATCGTCCCGGCTGGGCGGTGGACGACCTCATCGTAGGACTCACCGCCGCCGCACCCGGTCGACCACGCTGTCGACCAGCGAGGTGACCTCGCGGATCCGCATCAGCCGGGCGGCGCCGAGCAGGACGAGCACCCCGGCGAGCCCGGCGAGGCCGCCACGCAGGAGTGACAGCAGGATGCCCGGCTCCTCGCCGAGCCCGGCCAGGGCCAGCTCGACGCCCCAGGCCGCGAGTGCGGCGCCGGCACAGGCGACGGCCATCCGGACGACGAAGCGCACCAGCGCCGGGGTCCCGAGGCCGCCCAGGCTGCGGCGCAGCACGGTGTAGCTGATGGCCGAGCCCACGACGTACGACGCCATCCAGGCCAGCACGAGGGCCGGCGCGGTCTGGTCGGCGGTGGCCCGGGCGACCAGCAGCACCGCGACGACGATGTTGGTGGCCGAGATGGCGCACTGGATGAAGAACACCAGGCGGGTCTGCTCGAGGGCGTAGAACCCGCGCAACATCATGTAGTGGACGGTGAAGAAGACGAGGGCGGGCCCGAAGACCGCCAGCGTGGGGGCGAACGCGCCCGGGTCGCCTGCGCCGGCGTCGAAGAGCACCCCGGCGATGTCGCCCGCGAGGATCGGCACGAGCGCGGCGAACGGCAGCACCACGACGAGCGCGGTGCGCAGGGTCGAGCCCAGGGTGCTCCCCATGTCGGCCAGCCGCGCATCGGTGGCGTAGCCCGACAGCCGCGGCAGGATCGCCGTGGTGAGGGAGACGGTGATGATGGCGTGCGGCACCATCATGATGAGGAAGCTGGCGGAGTAGACCGTGTTGCCGGTGCCGCCGCCGTTGACCGTGCCGCTGGACGCCAGTCGGGTGACGACGAGGTAGGCCAGCTGGTTGACGACCACGAAGAGGACGGTCCACACGCCGAGGCGTGCGGTGTGGCCCAGACCGGTGCCGCGGAAGTCGAAGCGCGGGCGGTAGGTGAATCCGGCCCGGCGCAGGTAGGGCAGCAGGATGAGGAACTGCACGACGATGCCCAGAGTGGAGCCGAGCCCGAGCACGAGCTCCTGGGCGTTGCTGTAGCCGCCCACCTGCTCGGCCGCCGACGGCTTGCCCCACACGAAGAGGTACATGCCGAGCACCGCGATCGCGATCAGGTTGTTGGCGATCGGCGCCCACATCATCGGCCCGAACCTCTGGCGCGCGTTGAGCACCTGGCCGACCAGGACGAACATCCCGTAGAAGAAGACCTGCGGCAGGCAGTAGCGGGTGAAGGCGATGGCCGAGTCGAGCTGGGCGGTGCGATCGGGTCGGTAGTAGCCGTCCGACAGGTAGATCTTCACCAGCCAGGGGGCGGCGAGCACCAGGAGCAGGGTCACCACGGCCAGGAAGATCGCGGACAGGGTGATGATCCGCGCCGCGTAGGCGTCACCACCGTCCGGGTCGTTCTTCATCGTGCGCACCAGCTGGGGCACCAGCACGGCGTTGAAGACGCCGCCGGCGACGAGGATGTAGACCGCGTTGGGGATGGTGTTGGCGATGGTGAAGATGTCGGCGTGCAGGGCCTGGCCCAGGGCCGCGATGATCAGCAGGGTGCGGAAGTAGCCGCTGAAGCGGGACAGGATCGTCCCGCTGGCCATCACGGCGGTCGCGGACAGAAGTCGGGTGTCGCTCACGTGGCTGCCCCCGGCTCGCCCTGGGCGGCGGTGGCCCGCCGGGCCCGCACCTGGCGCACGACGCGCACCGCGATCGTGCCGAAGAGCAGGACGGCGCCAAGGACCAGGATGTACCAGATGATCGCGCTGACCTGGGCCGCGCGGACCGGCAGCGACGCCGAGCCGCCGATCGGGGTGCCGTCCTGGTCGGTGACGAGAAGTCGCACCTGGTGGATGCCGAGCCGGGACGCGGTCACGTCGAGCAGCAGCCGGGACCGGGCTCCGGGCGCGAGGCGCAGGACGCCGGACTCGTCCACCTCGAGCGCCCCGTCCGACTCGGYCGACACCCGCACCGTGACGGGCTGGTCGAGCCCGTTGACCACGGTCGCGCCCAGGGTGCCGTCCTCGCTGGAGAGCGTCACGGACGAGGGCGCGACGACGTCGATGTCGGCGAGCTGGGCGTCGAGGTAGGCGGCGGCGCTGCGGGCGGACAGGGCCGCCGCGGCCTGCCGGTTGCGCTGGCCCACGGAGAGGGTGGCCAGGGCCTCGTCGGTCGCCTGCTGGCGCACCAGGTTGGGGTTGGTGAGTACGCCGGCCATCACCCCGGCCTGTCGGCGCAGCGTCTGCGCCGAGGTGAAGCCGGTCGCCCCGATCTCGTCCGCCTCGTCCGCGTCGGTGTAGCTGAGGTCGGCGGCCGTCAGGGGCTCCGCCGAGCGGGCGCTGATGTCGGAGAGCAGCACCGGGCGCAGCCACGAGACGTCGAGGCCGTCGAAGAGGTCGGCGGGGTCCCGGGGGTACCAGTCGTCGGGCAGCTCGAGGACGACGGGGGCGGTGGACCCGGCGTACAGGCGCAGCGCCGCCTCGCTGAGCAGGCGCTGGCGCAGGGCGAGCGGGTCGTCGGAGGCGGTCGGGCCGGGACCACCGGAGGCGGCCCCCGACGACGTCACGACGACCTTCTGCCCCAGCAACCGCACCATCGAGTTGGGTGCGTCGGGCGGCACGGCGAAGGACGTGTCGCCGAGCAGGACGGTGCCGTCCGGGGTGGCCGCCCGGAGGGCCTCGGGGCTGATGATCCCGCCGGGCGGGGCCAGCGTCGGCGTGCTCACGATGCCGAGGGCGGTCATCACCTCGGCGCTGCGGGCCACCGCGTCGGTGTAGAACTCCGGACCGTGCGCGGCGGCGGCCGAGGCGTCGAGGTCGCCGTACGGCAGGGAGAGCACGGTCTCGCCGACGACCAGGGCGGAGAAGCGCTCCAGCCAGGCCTGGGCCACCGCGGCGACGGCCTCCTTGTCGGCGGAGAGCCGCTCGTCGGGGGCCGCCGGCGGGCCCAGGGGGGCGCCGCCGAGGTCAGGCGTCTCGGGCTGGCCCTCGGCGCCGGACTCGTCCTGGGCGGGGTCCGCGCTGCCCTCCTCGGGCACCTGGGCGGGGTCGGCGGCGAGGCTGCGAGGCGGGTTGCCGGCGGCGAGGCGGGCGACGGTGGCCAGGACGGCAGGATCGACGAGCCAGGTGAGCGGCACGTCGCCGGCGGCCTCCCCGGCGTCGAGCACGGCGTCGAGGCGACCGCCGTCGGCCAGGGAGGTGGCCCAGCGGCGGACGCCGGACACCCGCCCACCGGCCGTGTGGCGGATCTGCTCGCGGACCGGCACCACGACGGCCGTGTCGACGGTGTCGGGGGTGCGGGCGACGTACGGGATGAAGGTGCGCGCCCTCCCGTCGGCGAACACGTCGCGGGGCACCGAGGAGTCGCCGATGGCGTGGACGCCGATCCAGTAGGCGCCGGGCTCGGTGATGTCGAGCTGGTCGCGGGGGACGCTGAAGGAGAAGTCCGCGGTCTGGCCGGGCTGGAGCAGGTCCACGGTGTCGAAGGAGCCCGGCTCGACGATCCGGTCCCCGACGTACTCCGCGGGGTCGATGGCCGCGGAGGCCGCCAGCGAGGTGGTGTCCAGGATCGGGGTGGTGGAACGGAAGGCGTACAGGTTGACGCCCGTCCACGGCTCGGAGCTCTGGTTGGTGACGGTTCCCGTGAGGCGCACCGGGCGGTCGTTGTCGGTGAGCGCGGCCGGCGAGACCGAGTCGAGGTGGACGATCAGGGGGTCGGCGTCGGACGCCGGCGCCGCCTCGGCAGCGGGTGCGGCCGCGACGACCGGCACGCCGAGCAGCGTGGCGGCGAGTGCCGCGGCCCAGCGGTGCCCGGCCCTCGGCCTCGACGTGCGCCGCTCCCGCCGGTCCAGCCGCCGCAGGGCAGGCGGGGACGAGGACGGGCGTGGCACGCACCGACTCTAACGGCGGTGCGGTCGTGCGGGCGGAGGACTCGGCGGTGCCGGTGGGTGCGGTCGGACCCCCTAGAGTTGTCGCTCGTGTCCGACGCTCCGTTGCCCCCGCTCCAGATCGTCGACGTGCAGCGTCGGGTCGGCGCCGAGCTGGACCGCATCGGACCCGTCATCGACGAGCTGGGCGCCCGGTTCGCCGGCGCCGGCGAGGAGCTCGCCCTGGTCGGTGGCCCGGTGCGCGACGCGATGCTCGGTCGCCTGCAGAACGACCTCGACTTCACCACCTCGGCCCACCCCGACGTGACCGAGAGGCTGCTCAAGGGCTGGGCCGACGCCATCTGGGACATGGGCCGTGCGTTCGGCACCATCGGCTGCCGCAAGGGTCCCTGGCAGGTCGAGATCACGACGTACCGTGCCGAGACCTACGACCCGTCCTCCCGCAAGCCCGACGTCGAGTACGGCGACTCGCTGGCCGGCGACCTGGGCCGCCGCGACTTCACCGTCAACGCGATGGCCGTGCGGGTCCCGAGCCGCGACTTCGAGGACCTGCACGGCGGGTTGCTCGACCTCGCGCAGCGCGTGCTCCGCACGCCGGGCACCCCCGAGGACTCGTTCTCCGACGACCCGTTGCGGATGATGCGGGCGGCACGGTTCGCCGCCCAGCTCGGCTTCACCGTCGCCCCCGAGGTCGTCGCCGCGATGACCGCGATGGCCGGGCGGATCGAGATCATCTCCGCCGAGCGGGTCCGTGACGAGCTCGTCAAGCTGGTCTGCGCGCCGTACCCCCGCCTCGGGCTCAGCCTCCTGGTCGAGACCGGCCTGGCCGAGCACGTGCTGCCCGAGCTGCCCGCGCTGGCCCTCGAGCGCGACGAGCACCACCGGCACAAGGACGTCTACGAGCACACCCTGACCGTGCTCGAGCAGTCGATCGACCTCGAGCACCGTCTCGGTGGCGAGCCCGACTTCGTGTCGCGCTTCGCCGCCCTCATGCACGACATCGGCAAGCCGCGCACCCGGCGCTTCGAGTCGGGGGGCGTGGTGACCTTCCACCACCACGACGTCGTGGGCGCCAAGATGACGCGCAAGCGGATGCGGGCGCTGCGCTTCTCCAACCAGGAGATCGACGCGGTCAGCACCCTGGTGGAGCTGCACCTGCGCTTCCACGGCTACGGCTCGGGGGAGTGGACCGACTCGGCCGTACGCCGCTACGTGCGCGACGCCGGAGACCAGCTCGAGCGCCTGCACATCCTCACCCGCGCCGACTGCACGACCCGCAACCAGCGCAAGGCCGACCGCCTGCGGCGGACCTACGACTCGCTCGAGGAGCGCATCGCCCGCCTGTCCGAGCAGGAGGAGCTCGACTCCATCCGGCCCGACCTCGACGGCAACGCGATCATGGAGGTGCTGGGCCTCGGGCCCGGTCGCGAGGTGGGAGAGGCCTACCGGTTCCTGCTGGAGCTGCGGATGGACGAGGGCAGCCTGGGCCCCGACGAGGCCAGGGCCCGCCTGCTGGAGTGGTGGGCGCGCCGCTAGCCTCCCGGGCATGAGTCGCAACGGTGCAGTCACCCAGGACGTCGAGACGCTGATCGAGGAGTCCGTGGAGGTGCACGCCGACCCGGCCCGGGTGTGGTCCCTGGTCTGCGACCTGCCCCGGCTGGCCGAGTGGAGCCCCCAGGTGGTGCGGTCCTTCGTCCGGAGCGGCCGCCCGATCCGGCTGGGCACCACCCTGCTGAACGTCAACCGCCGCGGCCCGCTGGTGTGGCCGACCCGGTCCAAGGTCGTGCGCTTCGAGCCGCACCGCGAGATCGCGTTCCGGGTCAAGGACAACTACACCGTCTGGTCCTTCACCCTGGAGCCGACCGCGACCGGCACCCGCGTCGTGCAGCGCCGCGAGGCCCCCGACGGCGTCTCGGCCGTCTCCGGCCGGCTCACCCGCACCCTCCTGGGCGGGGTGCCGTCCTTCCAGGCCGAGCTCCGCGAGGGCATGCGCTCCACGCTGGCCGGGATCAAGGCGTCGGCCGAGGCCTGACCTCGCGCCGCCCGGGTCGGTCGGCGTCGCGTCGGAGTCGGCTCGGGTCCGGGGGTCGCAACTGGCGGCGTACGACGGGCTTCCGGGTCCCGGGGTCGCAACTGGCGGCAGACGACGGGGATCCGATCCCCTGGGATGTCGTCTGCCGCCAGTTGAGCGGTCGAGCCCCGAGGCTCAGGGCACCATGAACGCGAACGCCTGGTCGACCAGCGGTGAGGTGGTGCCGGCGATGTTGAAGGCCCGCGTGTAGACCGTGAAGGACCCGGTCGCGTTGCAGGTCGCGTCCCCGGCGGAGTTGAGCTCCACGTTGGAGATCGTGCCCCCGGCGGTGGTGGAGTTGCCGTTGTAGTCACCGGTGACGAGCAGCACCGCGTTGGCGCTGACCACGTTGGTGGCGCGGACGCAGTAGGTGCCGGCCGCCACCCGGCTGACCGTCACGTTCCCGGAGGAGCGCGAGACGGTGCCGTCGCCCTGGACGCGGCCCCAGCCCCGGGCACTCCCGGCGGGACCCTGGGTCCCCTGCGCGCCGGTGGCCCCCGTGGCGCCGGTGGCGCCGGTGGCCCCCGTGGCGCCCGTGGCGCCCGTCTTGCCGGTCTGTCCCTTGAGCTGCTTGACGACCGAGGGCTTGATCTGGCTCTTCGACGTGATGATGTACTTGCCCGCCGCGACGGCGGTGCCGCCGCCGACGAGCAGGGCGGCGAGGACGATCGCGACGATCGCCACGCTGTTCGGGAACTTCTTCATGGTTGCTGCCTCCTGGGATGTGATCCGCAGCGGCTCCCCCGATGCGGCATTGCACCACCTCAGAGCGGCCCGTCCGGCCGGCTGATACGTCGGGCCCGGGTCGGGTGGCGAACGGTCTAGACCGATCGCGG
>NZ_JBFUKA010000057.1:0-30836 GCF_056401085.1 Nocardioides sp. P4_G4 | reverse complement strand
CGGGGAGTTCGTGGCGCTCCTGGGGCGCTCCGGCAGCGGCAAGTCCACGCTGCTGCGGGCCCTGGCCGGGCTGGACCGCGACGTGGCCGGCAGCGGCAGCATCTCGGTGCCCGACGACGTGTCGGTGGTCTTCCAGGACTCGCGGCTGCTGCCGTGGCGGCGGGTGCTGGACAACGTGGTGCTCGGGCTCGGCCGCCGCGGTGCGGCCGCCCGGGGCACCGAGGCGCTGGCCGAGGTCGGCCTCGCCGGCCGCGAGCGGGCCTGGCCCCACGAGCTGTCCGGTGGCGAGGCCCAACGCGCGGCGCTGGCCCGCTCGCTGGTGCGCGAGCCCCAGCTGCTGCTCGCCGACGAGCCCTTCGGGGCGCTCGACGCGCTGACCCGGATCAAGATGCACGTGCTGCTCCGCAAGCTCTGCGCGACCCACCGGCCCGCGGTGCTCCTGGTGACCCACGACGTCGACGAGGCGATCGTGCTGGCCGACCGGGTGATCGTGCTCGACGACGGCGTCGTGTCCTCGGACCTGCGCATCGAGCTGCCCGGCTCGCGCTCCCAGGCCGACCCGGCCTTCGCCGCCCTGCGCGCCCGGCTGCTGTCCGAGCTCGGGGTGGAGGACGACCACCACCTCCGCGTCGACGCCGTGAGGAGGGCCTCGTGACCCGACAGCCCGGACCCCGACAGCTGCGCCTCAACGCGTTCCTGATGGGCACCGGTCACCACGAGGCGTCGTGGCGGCTGCCCGAGAGCGACCCACGGGCCAACACCGACGTGCGGCACTTCGTCGAGCTGGCGCGCACCGCGGAGCGGGGGCTGATGGACTCGGTGTTCTTCGCCGACTCCCCCGCCCTCTTCGGCGAGGTGGGCCGGCGTCCCGCGGGCGCCCTCGAGCCGACGGTGCTGCTGACGGCGATGGCCATGGCGACCAGCCGGATCGGGCTCATCGCGACGGCGTCGACGTCGTACAACGACCCCTTCAACCTGGCTCGGCGCTTCGCGTCCCTCGACCACGTCAGCGGGGGTCGGGCGGGCTGGAACATCGTGACCACCGCGACCCTGGAGGCGGCCCGCAACTTCGGGCTCGACGAGCTGCCGTCGCACGCCGCCCGCTACCGCCGGGCCGACGAGTTCGTCGACGTGGCGGTCAAGCTCTGGGACAGCTGGGACGACRACGCCGTGCTCGCCGACAAGGAGTCCGGTGTGTGGGGCGACGCCGACCTGGTGCAGCCGATCCACCACACCGGCACCCACTTCCGGGTGGCCGGCCCGCTCAACCTGCCCCGGTCGCCCCAGGGCCGCCCGGTGCTCGTGCAGGCCGGGTCGTCGCAGGACGGTCGCGACTTCGCGGCACGGCACGCCGAGGCGATCTTCACCGCCCAGCAGACGCTGGCGGACGCCCAGGAGTTCTACGCCGACATCAAGGCCCGGGCGGCCACCTTCGGGCGCGACCCCGACCAGCTGCTGGTGCTGCCGGGGATCGTGCCGGCCATCGGCTCGACCGAGGCCGAGGCCCGGGCCCTGGAGGAGGAGCTCGACAGGCTCATCCAGCCCGACTACGCCCGCCGCCAGCTGGCCCGAACGCTGCGGGTGGCACCGGAACGGCTCACGCTGGACGAGCAGCTGCCCGACGACCTGCCCGCCGAGGACGACATCGAGGGCGCCAAGTCGCGCTACACCCTCATCGTGACGCTGGCCCGCCGTGAGCGGCTCACCGTCCGCGAGCTCATCGGCCGCCTCGGGGGCGGTCGCGGGCACCGCACCTTCAGCGGCACCCCCGAGCAGGTCGCCGACGCCATCGAGGAGTGGTTCACCAGCGGTGCCGCCGACGGCTTCAACGTGATGCCGCCGGCGCTACCGTCGGGACTCGAGGCCTTCGTCGACCACGTCGTACCGATCCTGCAGGCCCGCGGCCTGTTCCGGACGGCGTACGACGGCACGACGCTGCGCGAGCACTACGGCCTGGACCGGCCGACCGGCCAGCACTCCCCCACCAGAACCGGCCCCACCACCCGTCAGGAGATCGCATGACCTACCGCAACCTCGGCCGCACCGGCGTCCGGGTCAGCCCGCTGACCCTCGGCGCGATGATGTTCGGCGCCTGGGGCAACCCGGACCACGACGCGTCGGTCCGGATCATCCACCGCGCGCTCGACGCCGGGATCAACGTCATCGACACCGCCGACGTCTACGCCCGCGGCGAGTCGGAGGAGATCGTCGGCAAGGCGCTCAAGGGCCGGCGCGACGAGGTCGTGCTCGCCACCAAGTTCCACGGCTCCATGTCCGACGAGGACCCCAACATGGCGGGCAACTCGCGCCGCTGGATCACCCGCGCCGTCGAGGACTCGCTGCGGCGGCTCCAGACCGACCACATCGACCTCTACCAGGTGCACCGCCCGCGCCCGGAGGTCGACATCGACGACACCCTCGGTGCGTTGTCCGACCTCGTGCACGCCGGCAAGATCCGCTACATCGGTACGTCGACGTTCCTGCCCTCGCAGGTCGTCGAGGCCCAGTGGGTGGCCCGGGAGCGTCACCGCGAGCGCCCGGTCACCGAGCAGCCGCCCTACAGCATCCTGGCCCGTGAGGTGGAGCGCGACCTGCTGCCCACCGCGGAGAGGCACGGACTGGGGATCCTGCCCTGGTCGCCGCTGGCGGGCGGGTGGCTCTCCGGTCGCTACCGCCGGGGCGAGGACGCCTCGGTCGTCTCCTCGCGCGCCGCCCGGCAGCCGGCGCGCCACGACCCGTCGTCGCCGGAGAACCGGGCGAAGCTGGAGGCGGTGCACGCGCTGCAGGACCTGGCCGACCAGGCCGGGGTGTCGCTGATCCACCTGGCCCTCGGCTTCGTGCTCGCGCACCCGGCCGTGTCGTCGGCGATCATCGGCCCGCGCACGCTCGAGCAGCTGGAGTCGCAGCTGGGTGCGGACAAGATCGACCTGTCCGACGACGTGCTCGACCGCATCGACGAGATCGTGCCGCCCGGCACGACCCTCAACGAGGCCGACCGGGGTTACGCACCGCCGGCCCTCACCGAGGCCGCTCAGCGCCGGCGTCGCTGAACCTCGGCTCGTCCCGCAACGCCGACTGGCGGCGTACGACACGGATCCGCTGGATCCACCCGTCGTACGCCGCCAGTTGCGCGCGGGAGGCAGACCTCGCTCAGGCCTCGACCTTCTCGGCCCCGCGGCGCCAGCGGATGCCGGCCTCGAGGAAGGCGTCGATGTCGCCGTCGAAGACCGCCTGCGGGTTGCCGGACTCGTAGGAGGTCCGCAGGTCCTTGACGATCTGGTAGGGGTTGAGCACGTAGTTGCGCATCTGGTCGCCCCACGAGGCCTGGACGTCGCCACGGAGTCCGTCGAGGTGGGCCTTCTCCTCGGCCTTCTTGAGGGCGAGGAGCTTCGCCTTGAGCACCACCATGGCCGAGGCCTTGTTCTGCAGCTGTGACTTCTCGTTCTGGCAGCTCACGACGGTGCCGGTCGGGATGTGGGTCAGCCGCACCGCGGAGTCGGTCGTGTTGACCGACTGACCCCCGGGGCCGCCCGAGCGGTAGACGTCGACCCGGATCTCCTCGTCGGGGATCTCGATCTCGTCGGTCTGCTCGAGCACGGGCACGACCTCGACGGCGGCGAACGAGGTCTGGCGGCGGCCCTGGTTGTCGAAGGGGCTGATCCGCACGAGGCGGTGGGTGCCCGCCTCCACGGAGAGCGTGCCGTAGGCGTAGGGCGCGTGGATGGCGAAGGTGGCGGACTTGAGGCCGGCCTCCTCGGCGTAGGACGTCTCGTAGACCTCGACGGGGTACTTGTGCTGCTCGGCCCAGCGCATGTACATGCGCATCAGCGTCTCGGCGAAGTCGGCGGCGTCGACACCACCGGCACCCGACCGGATGCTGACCAGCGCCTCGCGGGCGTCGTACTCACCGTTGAGCAGGGTGCGGATCTCGAGGGACTCGACGGACTTCTTGATGCGGGCCAGCTCGCGCTCGGAGTCCTCGAGGCTGGCGGTGTCGCCCTCCTCCTGCGCCATCTCGACCATCAGCGCGAGGTCCTCGATGCGCGACTCGAGGCCGGTGAACTTGTCGAGCTCGCCCTGCAGGGCGGAGAGGCGGCCGGTGACCCGGGTGGCGCTCTCCACGTCGTCCCACAGGTCCGGGGCCGCGACCTGCTCGCTGAGGTCCGCGATCTCCCGGCGCATCCCGTCCAGGTCCAGGACCTGGCCGATGGTCTTCATGGTCGCCTGGAGCTGCTTGATCTCTGCTTCATAATCGGTGCTCGCCACAAGATCCCACACTACGGCGCGGGTGTGAGGAGTGTCGAAAGACAACCACTCCTGGGCTCACTTCGTGCAGAGGGCCTCCGGGGCCACGACCACCGGGTAGCTGGCCGCCGGGGCCGCGGTGGAGTAGAGGTCGTAGCGCAGCACCGAGGCGCCCGTGAGGTCGGTGGTGGACGCGACCACCTGGCCCACCGTGAGCACCTGGTCGTCCTTCGCGACGCCGTCCACGGCAAGCGTGATGCGGGACGAGGAGCCGGGGGCCGAGCTGTCGTGCATGGCGTACGTCGCGCGCAGGTCCGTGCAGCGGCCCTTCAGCGGGTACTCGACGTACGACGGCGCACCGCGGGTGAAGGGCTGGAAGGAGTAGGCGTAGGGCTGGCCGCCGATGACGGCGGTGCTGGACACGGCGATGTTCTCGTAGGCGCCCCGCGGTCGCTGGGCCAGCTTCTGCCATGCGTACGTCCGGACCTCGAGGGTCGCGCTGGTCCCCTTCCTCACGCCGCCGGAGCGGAGCTTGACCACGCGGTACCGGATGGTGCCGAAGGCACTGGGCTCGTCGGTGAGCAGGTAGGTGCCGTTGTGCTTGATCGTCGCCCGGGAGCTCACGACCCAGGACGTGGAGCCGGGTCGGCGCTGCTCGAGGAAGACCCTCTTGCCGGCGGCACGAGGCGTCACCTTGCCGCTGACCTTGACGACGACGCCCTCGCCGAGGGTGACGTCCTGCGTGTTGACCTTCGCGGTCACGCTGTAGGCCTTCGCCGGGCGAGGGCTGTCGGGAGCGGCGGCCCCGGAGGCGAGGGCGAGCGGGCCGGCGACCAGGGTCACGGCGGCGAGCAGGGCGGTGACGGTGCGGGCGGTGCGCTCCATGAGGTGCTCCCTTTGATGGTCCGGCCACCAGTATCGGACGACGCGGGCCCGCCGTCACGGGCCGCTAGACCTGTCTCTTCGGGGACGTTCGGCCGGCTGTCCCGTCCACCGGTCGACGCCCCGGCACGCCGGGAGCGACACCTACCCCCGTGGGTGGCGCTCCCGGCGTGGTCCTTCAGTCACTTCGTGCAGCGGACCTCGGGGGTCGCGACGACCGGGTAGCTGGCCGGGCTCGCGTTGGAGGCGAGCTCGTAGCGCAGCCGGAACGCACCCGTGAGGTTGGTCGTCGACTCGACCACCTGGCCCACCACGAGCACCTGGTCGATCGTGGGCACGCCGTCGACGGCGAGCGTGATCCGGGCCGAGGCGCCGGTGGCCGAGCTGTCGCTCAGCGCGTAGGTCGTTCGCAGGCCGGTACAGAGGCGTCCCAGCGTGTACTCGACGTACGACGGCGCACCACGGGTGAAGGGCTGGAAGGAGTACGGGTAGACCCGGGTGCCGATGAGTGCGGTGCTGGACACGGCGATGTTCTCGTTGGCGCCCCGGGGTCGCTGGGCGAGCTTCTGCCACGCATAGACCTGGACGTCGACGATCGCGCTGGTCCCCTTCTTCACACCGTCGGAGGCGGGCTTGACGACGCGGTACTGGCGCGTGCCGGGGACGCTGGGCTTGTCGGTGGCGACGAACGTGCCGTTGCGCTTGATCTTCACCTCCCCGCTGACGGACCACTTCTTGCGGCCGTCCAGGCGCTGCTGGAGGACGACCTTGTCGCCGGCGGCCCGCGGCGTCACCTTGCCGCGGACCTTGACGACGTCCTCCCCGACGGTGACAACCTGCTTGTTGGCCTTCGCCGTGACGGTGTACGCCGCGGGCTTGCGCGCGCTGTCGGGCGCGGCGTGGGCGGTGGTGGCCGCGAGGGCCATCGGGCTGGCGATCACGGCCGCGGCGGTGATCAGGGTGGTGAGACGGTTCATGGAGTGCTCCCCGTTGCTGTGGCGGCCCGGACCGGGCCTTGTTCGGATCCTAGGACTGTCGGCGCCGAGCCGCGCCCCTTACTTCGTGCAGCGCACCTCGGGGGTCGCGACGACCGGCCGGGAGACCGGCGAGGCGCTGGAGGTGAGCTCGTAGCGCAGGCGGAACGCGCCGGTCAGGTCGGTGGTGGACTCGACGACCTGGCCGACGGCCAGGCCCTGGTCGACCTTGGTCACGCCGTCGACGATGAGCCTCACGGCACCGGTGGCGCCGGACGCCGACGTGTCGTCGAGGGCGTACGTCGTGCGCAGGTCGGTGCACAGGCGACCGAGGGTGTACTCCACGTACGCCGCGGTGCCCGGAGTGGTGACCACGAGGCTCGGCCAGTACTCCCGGGTGCCGATGGTGGACGTGGTGAGGGTGTGGACGTTCTCCACGGCTCCGGGCGTCCGGCGTCCGAGCAGCTCCCACCGGTAGACCTCGACGGCGAGGACCTTGCTGGTCCCCTTCCTCACGCCGTCGGAGGCGGGCTTGAGCACGCGGTACTCACGCGTGCCGGCCACGCTGGGCTCGTCCTCGAGCAGGTAGGTGCCGTTGCGCTTGACCTTCCCCTTGCTGCTGACGGCCCACTTCGACCTGCCCTCCAGCCGCTGCTGGAGGACGACCTTGGCCCCCGCAGCCCGCGGCGAGACCTTGCCGCGGACCTTGACGACGTCCTCGCCGACGGTCACGACGTCCTTGTTCACCTTGGCCTTGACGGTGTACGCCGCCGCGCGGCGCTCGGTGGTGTCCGCGGCCTGTGCGGTGGTCGAGGCCAGGGCCAGAGGACCGGCGACCACGGCCGCCGCGGTGGCCAGCGTGGTGATGGTGGTGGTGATGCGGTGCATGCGGATCTCCCCGTGCTGTCTGTGGTGCCGACCGGACCTCGGTGCCCGGTCGGGCGTCGTTCGGCAGGGAGATGCGCGGGGTTCGGGAAAAGTTGCGGACACGGGCGCGCAGATGCCCCGGGCGGTGCGGGGTGTTGTCATGCTCGGTCCCGAGCACCGCCCGTTCCTCGCCTCCGGAAGGCACCCGTGTACCTGAGCGCAGTCATCGTCCCCCCGCTGGCGCAGCGGGAGGAGGTCGCGCGCCTGCTGGCCGACATCGGCGCACGCATGGAGGAGCCGGCAGCGGTGGCGCCTCGACGCAGGGCGTGGTCGCGGTCGCGTCCCGAGCCGTCGACGGCCGCGGTAGCCGGCCTCACCCCGCTGTCCGTGGGCGCGATGACCGTGCACGTGGCGCGGTTCGGCTTCGTGGAGCCGGAGGCAGCGGCGCGGCTGCGCGCCTCCCTCGAGCACGACGCCGCCGGCTGGGTGGCCCCGACGGTCCACCTCACCGGCGAGCCGCACATGGGCGGGCAGGACGAGCTGCTCCACCTCTCCCTCGCGGGTGAGGTCGACGGGCTCCGCGCCCTGTTCCGGGAGATCACCGAGTCCGCGCGCYGGGCCGGCTTCATGCTGGACCGCCGCTCCTTCGCGCCCCTGGTGCCCGTGTCGACGCTGGACGAGGCGGTCAGCGACGAGGCCCTGGCCACCCTGGTGGCCGGGCTGGAGGGCTTCGTCGGGACTCCGTGGCAGGTCGGGGTCGTCACCCTGGCCCGCCTCGGCTTCGGCCCGAGCGACAAGGAGCTGCAGGAGGTGGCCGCGATCCCGCTCGGCAAGGACGCCGGCTGATCCCGGCTCGTCCCAGCAGCGCGCGCTATCCGACGCACCTGTGCACGTTGGTCTCCGAGGTGTCGGCGGGACGAGTCGTGCCATCGGTGCCCAGGAGATTCACCCCAGCCAGCAGGACGGACCCCGTCGCGGTGCCGTAGCGGTAGAAGCAGTTGCTGCCGTCCTCGCGAGTGCGGACGAGCTTGCCGGACGTGCTCCAGGACAGGTCGAGCGACACTGAATCCGAGCTGTACGGGTCCTGGTCGCAGGCCCCGGTCGCGTACGCCGAGCAGCTGACCGGGACGGTCGTGACCAGATGGGCCGTGAGGTTGGACGACGTCTGCAGCATCCCATCGGTCGTCGAACCTTCGAGGGTGAGGACCGGCGACACGGAGTTCGGGTCATCACAGGTCTGCTCCTGGTCGAGGAAGAAGTAGGTGGTGGGCGTGCCTCCACTGGTCCGAGACTCCAGACTGATGCGGGTGTCGACACAGCCGTCCGTGAACTGCCACACCGCGGCAACGCCGGACCGTGACGTCGCGGCCGACGCCGGGGATGCCGACCCGGAGAGGAACACGGCGCACAACACGACGGCGGCCGCCGCCACGGCCCGAACGAGGCCGCGGTCCGGGGCGGGCGTGAGCAGATGGGTGTCCGAGTCCTGCCTCATGTTCACTCCTTCGTGACGACGTTCTGAGATGCCCTGTGACGAAGCGCAACGAGGATCCGCTACGACACGACGGTGCGCCTCGTGGCCAGGCATGGCGAAGAAGTCCTTGCGATGTCGCCACGATTGGTGATGCGCGGCAGGAGGCCCGTGTGGGACGCCGTCGCCGCAGATCGACCCGGGCTGGCGCCCCTCAGCCGGCGGGCTCGATCGTCACCGCCGCGCGCCCGGTGGCGGAGACCGTCGGCCGGCTCGGGGTGCCCGGCACCGTGAGCGGGAGCTCGAGGGGCGCGCTGAGGGTCACCGTGACCGCCCGCRCCACCGCGTCGACCCGGGCGACGACCACGATGTCCCCGTAGGTGTCGTAGGCCCCGACCCGCCGCAGGTAGTCCTGCACCGCGGTACGGACCGCCCGCTCGTCCTGGAGCAGCCGCTCGGCGGGCAGGCCCTCGGCGTACACGCCGGCGGAGCCGATGTCGGCGCCGTAGAGCGCGGCCCCGTCGGCCAGCGTGTCGAGCGACTGGCGCTGCATGAAGGCCGAGGACGCGTTGACGACGACCGCGAGGGCCAGGACGAGCACCCCCGCGAGGCCGACGATCAGCGGGATGGCCGAGCCCTGCTCAGCGCGCCTCACCGCTCCTCCCCCGCCTCGACGTACTGGCCGATCGGCACCGTGTGTCGGGCCTCGAGGCCGAAGCTGCGGCGCTCGGAGGCCAGGACCTCGGGCAGCAGCGGCATCTCGACGCGGGAGCGGATGACCACGGTGATCACGGCGGTGCCGGTGTGGCAGCTCGGGAGCCCGCCACACGTCACCTGCACGTCAGCGACCATCCCCTCGCTGCCCTGGTCGGCGAGCGTCCGGGTCGCGACCGCCCGGGCCCGCGCCGCGCCGGTGGCGTCGTCGGGGGCCAGCGCGAAGGCCCGCGCCGCGGCCCGGGCGGCACCGTTGACCGCGAAGGCGCCGCGCTGCACCTCGAAGACCGAGATGACGATCCAGGTGAGGGGGATGAAGAGCACCAGTCCCACCCAGCAGAACTCCACGAGGGCACTCCCTCGTTCGTCGCGCCGACTCACGGCGCCTCCTCACGGATGGCGTTGCCGCTCACCGAGAACTCGATCGCGATGCCGCCGAGGCCGAGGGTGGGGACGCGGGCGTCGATGCTGAGCTGGTACGCCGGCGCCCCGCCGATGGCGACCGGTTCGACGCGGATGGACTCGGCGTACTCCGGGGAGAGTGCCCCGATGATCTGCTCGCGGGCCCGGTCCACGCCGTCCTGCGGGGTGGCACCGGCGACCGCGGCGGCGCGGGCCCCCTCTGCGGCCGCCGAGGACAGGGTGTTGCGCACGTGCAGCACCAGTGCGAGCTGGAGCAGCCCGATGAACAGCGGCAGCAGGACGACGAGGACCATGACGAAGTCCACGACGGCCGAGCCGCGCTCCCCTCGGCGCCGGACGGTGCGCACGCCCCTAGTTGACCCGGCTGAACGCGGCGCTGAGCAGGTTCTTGAGGGGCTCCTCGGCGAAGGTGAAGATCGCGATGGCCAGGCCGATGGTCATCACGGTGACCATCACCCAGCCCGGTACGTCGCCGCGCTCGTCGCGTCGCGGAGCCGTGAAGGCCAGGTGGAGGCGGAGCAGGAGCTCTGCGACTGGTGTGTGCAGTGGTGTGTGCATCATCGGTTCCCCCGAGGGTGAGTGGGTTGGACGGGTCTGGTGGGTCACGGCACGACCACGCGCAGGCCGAGGGCGCCTGGGAAGAAGGCGAACAGGACGGTCACCGGCAGCACGAGGAAGACGACGGGCGCCATCATGAAGACCTCCTTGCGCGCGGCCGTCTCGATCAGCGCCCGGCGGCCCGCCTCGCGCACGTCGCCCGCCTGGGCGTGCAGCACGTCGGCCAGGGGCGTGCCGCGCTCGATGGAGACCGCGATGCCGGTGGCGAAGCGGGCGACCATCGAGACCCCCGTGCCGGCCGCCATCTGCTCGAAGGCCGTCGCCACCGGCGTGCCGGTGCGGATCCGGGCCAGCACGCCGGCCAGCTCGACGGAGAGCTCGCCGCCGCTGCGGCGTACGACCCGGTCGAGTGCGGCCACCGGACTCTCGCCCGCGGCGACGGCCAGCGCCAGCATCTCGGCGATGGCGGGGAACTCGAGGATCATCTGCCGCTCCCGCTCGATCGCCCGGGCCGAGAGCCGGTTGTCTCGCAGCAGCACGCCGGCCGCGAAGCCGAAGAGGCACAGGCCGAGGGCGACCACCGGGTTGACGCTTCCCGTGACCGAGCGCAGCAGCTGCCACCCGGCGCAGAGCGCAAAGCCTCCGAGACCCCACATCACCTGCTCGACACGGAACTCGTGGACGGTCTTGTCGAGTCCCGCCCGCACGAGGCGGCGGCGTACGGAGGCCTCGCCGCCGAGGACCCGCTCGACGCCGTCGGCGGCGGAGCGCAGGAACGGCCCGAAGATCCCGGCGGCCGCCACCGTCGGGGACGCCGAGGCCACCTTGAGGGCGGGGGTGCGGCCGACCTGCGGGAGGTCCCGGACGTACGGCGTGACGCGCAGCGCGAGCTGCGGGCGGCGGATCGCCAGCAACCGGACGACGACCAGCAGCAGCCCTCCGGCCGCCAGGGCCCCGAGGACCGCGCCCCACATGGTCAGCGTCATGCCAGGATCCGCCTCTCGACGGGCAGCCGGCCGATGCGCATCATCACGCGGTAGGCGACCACGCACAGGACGGCGCCGATGGTCAGGACCACCACGCCGGCGGGCGAGGAGAAGGCCTGGACCGAGCCGGTCTGGAAGGACATCAGCAGCAGCACGACCCATGGCGCCGAGACCGCCAGGCGGGCACCGTTGACGGTCCACGCCTGCCGCGACTCGAGCTCGGACCGGGTGCGGGCCTCGTCGCGTAGGTAGCCGGAGAGGTTGCGCAGCAGCCGACCGAGCTCCCCGCCACCGACCTCGCGCGCGATCCGCAGACCCTCGACGACCCGGTCACCGACGGGGTCGGCCAGCCGCACCTTGAGGAGGTCGAGCGACTCGTGGAAGCGGCCGGTCACCTGGTAGTCCAGGGCGAACGCCTCGAAGGCGTCCCGCAGGGCCTCGGGACCGTTGGTGCCCAGCGCGGCGAGGGCGTCCGGCAGCGACATCCCCGCGCGCACGGCGCTGGCCAGGTTGTCGACGGCGTCGGGCCAGACCTCGGCGAACTCCCGTTGGCGGCGGGCGGCGCGTTGTCGCAGCACCAGGACCGGCGCCCAGCCGGCCATCAGTGCGAAGACCACGGCGACCGGCACCGTGCGCGACACCGCCTGGATGACCACGAAGGCGACCGTGGTCAGCACGACGCAGAGCAGCACCAGGCTCGTGACTGACACGTCGCCCAGGCCGGAGCGCGCGAGCAGCTGCTCGGCCCGCGTGCCGCCCGGCCGCACGGCCCTCGGCGAGCGCGGGAGGTGGAACGCCGACCAGACGAGCAGCAGGCCGACCCCCACCCCGAGCCCGACGAGCGCGCCCATCAGCGACCGCCCGCCAGGATCTGGTGGACGTCGATGCTGATCCTTGCGAAGCGCTCCACCCGGGTCGGGGTGCCGGCGGCCCGGCGCAGCTCGCCGTCGCTGCGCTCGAAGAGGGGCTCGGTCTCGATGATGTCGTTCTCCACCCGGCCGGGGACGGAGACGATCTCGTTGACGCGGCGTACGCCGTGCTCGTCGATGCCGAGGTGGACGACGAGGTCGACCGAGCTGGCGACGGTGGGCACGACGAAGCGCGCCGAGATGTTCTCCCCCGCCAGCAGCGGCAGCGTGCACATCTTGACCAGCGCCTCGCGCGCGCTGTTGGCGTGCAGTGTGCACATGCCCGGCAGCCCGGCGTTGAGGGCGAGCAGCAGGTCGAGGCACTCCTCGGCCCGCACCTCCCCCACGATCACCCGGCTCGGCCGCATCCGCAGCGCCTCCTTGACCAGGTCGCGCAGCGCGATCTCGCCGGTCCCCTCGAGCCCGGCCTGACGGGTCTGCATCGGCACCCAGTCGGGATGGTTGAAGCGGAGCTCGAACACCTCCTCCGCCGAGATCACCCGGTCACCACCGGGGATCGCGGCGGCCAGGCAGTTGAGGAAGGTCGTCTTTCCGGCCTGGGTCCCGCCGGCGACCAGGATGTTGAGCCCCGCCCGGATCGAGGCGTCCAGGAAGGCCGCCGCCTGCGACGAGAGGCTGCCGAGCTCGACCAGGTCGCTCATTCGGCTCGCCCGCACCACGAACTTGCGGATGTTGACCGCGGAGAACCCCCGGCTGATGCCCTCGAGCACCACGTGCAGGCGGTGCCCCTCGGGGAGCATCGCGTCGACGAAGGGCTGGCTCAGGTCGATGCGCCGCCCGCTGGACTTGAGCATCCGCTCGACCAGCTCGCGCACCTGCGCCGGGCTGAGCATCAGGTTGGTGAGCTCGTGGCGACCCCTCCTGGCGATGAAGACCCGGCTGGGGTCGTTGATCCAGATCTCCTCGACCTCGGGGTCGTCGAGGAACGGCTGCAGCGGACCGAAGCCCGACACCCGGGCGATCAGCTCGCCGACGACCTTGTCTGGATCGGCGACCGGGACCACGGCACCGGTGAGGCTGCGCTCGTCGTGTCGGCGTACGACGTCCTCGGCGATGCGGCGCACGAGACCGGCGTCGCGCTGGGGGTCCACGCCGTCCGAGCGCACGCGCTCGCGCACCTGGCCGTCGAGCATCTCGACGAGCTCGCCGTGCGAGTCCTGTCGCGTCACAGTCACCGGAGGCCCCCGTCCCGAGTGGGTTTCTGCGCGCCAACCTACCCACGCTGGAGCGCCTCACACACGGGCGAAGGCAAAGCCTGTGGACAACCGTCAGCCGCGTCGTCCCGGCACGTGTCGCAACTGTCGGAACGACCCAGAAGATGCGGTCACACGCGTTGCGATTCGCCGCCACCGAGCGGATAGTCGATGTCAACCCCACGCGTCTGTTCGTCGACGCGACGGACAGGCACTCTCGCGGGGCGTCCGTCCGATCTGGAGCCTGTCATGTCCTCTTCCGCCCGTCTTGTCGCTGCCCTCGCCGTGACCGCATCCCTCGCACTGTCCACCCCGGCTCTGGCCGCGAACCACTCCGTGCCGTTCAGGTCGTCCGACGCCGGAGTCGCCGAGATCATCGGTGCGTCCGGCAACCTCATCCGCACCTCCGACAACGCCACCGGCCATGGCACCCACGTCGGCCGTTACACCCTCCAAGGCGCCGAGACCATCAACGTCGTCACCGGCGCCATCACCGATGGCGCGTTCACCATCACCGCCGCCGACGGCTCGACCCTGACCGGCACCTACAGCGGCCAGGCCCCACCAGACCTCAGCAGCTACGACGTCTCCGGCCCCGTCACCGGCGGCACGGGCCGCTTTGAGGGAGCCACCGGTTCCTTGACCTGGCACGGCACGTTCGATCCCGCGACCTCCGAGCTCTCGGACCGGGTGGTGGGCCGAGTGAGCTGGTGAGGCCATCTGCAGGACGACCGCGGCCGGCGACCGGGTCTCCCGCCGCGCGGCTGCCTCACTGGACGCAGGACGTGCCTGCGCACGTGGCCAGACTGTTCAACCGGGTGGTGAGCGAGGTGATCTGGGACGCCGGTGGATCGTTGGAGGTGACTCCGTCACCCAGGAGGTTCGTGAGCTCGCTGGGGTCCGAGGCCAGGTTGTAGTACTCGCGGAAGGTGACGGCGCCACTGGTGTTGTAGGTCTGGATGTACTTGGCGGTGCTGGTGCGCACCATCCTCCAGGTGGGCACGGTCCCGTTCGCCGAGTCCAGGTAGTACTCGGAGAACATCGTGGTGCGCGAGGAGGGCCCCAGCAGCGACTCACCGTCCAGTCGGGGTGCGTTGGCCGGGATGGTCACACCGGCGGCCTGGAGCATGGTGGGAAGCAGGTCCAGGTAGGACACGATCCGGGTGGCGTTCGTCCCCACAGCCACGTGACCTGGCCAGCGCAGCAGCAGCGGCACCCGCACGGAGGGTTCGTAGGGCACGAACTTGGAGTGGCGGCCGTGCTCACCCCACATGAGCCCGTTGTCGGAGGAGAAGATCACGAGGGTGTTGTCGAGGACCCCCAGGTCGGACAGYATCTGCATGGTGGCGCCGAACTCGTCGTCGGCGGTCATGATGGCCCGCAGGTTGCTCTCGCACAGCCTCTGGTTCTCGGCCGCGGTGTGGTTCTGGTTGCGCACATAGGGCGGCTTGTCGGCCCGGTCCGGCTCCGGCAGCCCCGCGCACGGACCGGTCGGGACCGAGGCGTACTTCGCCTCGGGAACGGCGAGCTTGGACACCGTTCCGTCCGGGTTGGTGACGTCGACCTCGTGCGGCGCCTGCGGCGTCTCGTACAGCAGGAACGGCTTGCCCTGACTGACCGACTGCTGGATGTACTCGCGACCACGCACTCCCAGGTAGGTGGTCGAGTAACCGGTTGCCTTCCTCGCGACGCCGTCGATCCTGACCTGCACGTTGCTGTAACCACCCCACATCACCGTCGAATGGGTGAAGCACGGGGGCAGGCTGGTCTTGGGCCAGGTCGTGAGGAACTTCCCGTCCACGTACGTCGAGTAGCCGGCGTTCTGCAGGTAGCACGCCATCGAGTGCGGATGGTCGAAGCTGGGGCCCTGCGACTGCAGTCGAACCCCGTTGTTGTGCGGGTAGCGACCGGTCATCAGCGAGGACCGCGACGGGCAGCAGGAGGGGTCCGCGACGAACGTCGTGCTGTAGCGGGTGCCGGTGGCCATCCACTGCCGCAGCTTCGGCATGACCTGCAGGGGGTCGACGCCGTCCGGGACCTTGTCGCGCAGATCGTCCAGGTTGTAGAAGAAGATGTTCGGCGCGGGTGCGGCCTGCGCCGCAGGAGCTGGTGCCACGAGCTGAAGCAGGGCGATCGCACAGATGACGGACAACCACTTGAATCGCATCGCTGGACTCCCCTCCACTGCCTCGGCGCCTCGGATCACACGCATCCGGACGCGCCAGTGCCTCCGACGGACCGGCAGCGCCACGCGCTGATTCCCGACCTCGGCTCCCGGTCCCGGAGCCAGGAGGCCCACGTCTGCGGCCAGCAGTGCGAGGCAACTGTTCGTTCGAGCATGCGCTCGGCTACGGACCGGGTCAACGATCCGATGTGGCTAGTCACCCCGTCGCGGAGCCGGGGGGGTTCGGCACGTGGCGGCCCAGCGCGACCGCGCGGCCGGTGCGAAGCCGCGTCTCAGCCGCGGTACGGCGGAGCGACGCCCCATCCCCAGCGCGGCACCGGTGCCTCCTGGACGGGCCGGGCGCCCGGTTGGGAGTTGGTCACGGCCAGCCGGGTGCCCCACTCCAGGTAGCCGAGGAAGGCGGCACGGAACTCCGGGTCGGCCGGGAGCCCGACCTCGTCCGCCGCGTCGCACAGCAGGGCGACCCACCGCCGGCGCTGCGGCTCGGTGATCGACCTGCCGAGGTGGTGGCCGAGCATCTGCGCGTACCCGCCGCGCTCCTCGGTGTAGCGGGCGGGGCCGCCGAAGACCTCRCCGAGCCACATAGCGACGTACCGCGGGTGACCCTCGTCCATGTGCGCGAACAGCGGCCCGATCAGGTCGTCGCGCAGCACCGTGGCGTAGAACGCCGCGGTCAGCTCCTCGAGCGCCGGCGCCCCACCGGCCCAGTCGTACAGCGACGGGACGGAGGCGCCGGTCCCGTGGACGCCGGTCCTCTCGTAGTGGCGCATCTCCTCGATGTCGGCGACGTAGCCCTCGATCTCGGCGAGGAAGTCGCCGAAGAGCCCGCCCCCGCGGAAGCCCTCCACGTGGTCCGGCACCGAGGTCCACTCGATCCGCAGGACGTAGCCGGACGGCTCCTCCACACCGCGGGTCAGCTCGAACCCGACGCACTGCGGGGCCCGCGAGAGCACCTGCGCGGCCCGTGCGTACGCGGCCTCGAAGCCGGCGCGACGGTCCTGCTCGATCCGGTACCGGATGTACTCGACGACCATCGGCCTGCCCTCCCCGCACTCCACGGACGCTCGTTGATTACATGCTTACACAACTCGTCAAGGCCCTTGCCCGGCGCGAGAGGACGTTCGGCACTACGCGCTGCCCATCGGGCGCTGCGACGCTGGAGCGGCGACGAGGACGAGGAGGGTGACGCGATGACCGGGCTGCTGATGACCGGGTTCCCCGGCTTCCTGGGCTCGGCCCTGCTGGGTCGGCTGCTGGCCCGGCGACCCGATGCGCAGGCGGTCTGCCTCGTCCAGGCCCGGCACATGGCCGTGGCCCACGAGAGGCTCACCGGGATCGAGGCCACCGAGCCGCACGTGGCGGGCCGGGTCCGGCTCGTCGTCGGCGACATCACGGCCCCGGGACTCGGCCTCACACCGCCGGACAGAGCCATGCTCGAGGACGTCACCGAGGTGTGGCACCTCGCGGCCGTCTACGACCTCGCGGTGGGCGAGGAGGTGGCCCGCCGGGTGAACGTCGACGGCACCGAACGGGTGCTCGAGCTGTGCAGCGGTCTGCCCGCGCTCGAGCGGCTCCACCACGTCAGCACCTGCTACGTGAGCGGGCGCCACGACGGCGAGTTCCGCGAGGACGACCTGGAGGTCGGCCAGGAGTTCCGCAACCACTACGAGTCGACGAAGTACGAGGCCGAGCGGCTGGTGCGCCGGGCGATGGACTCGGGGCTGCCGGCGACGGTCTACCGACCCGGCATCGTGGTGGGCGACTCCCGCACCGGGGAGACCCAGAAGTACGACGGCCCCTACTTCCTGGCCACCTTCCTGCGCCGCCAGCTGCCGCTCGCCGTCGTCCCGGCCGTCGGCGACCCGGACCGGGTGCGCTTCTGCCTCGCGCCCCGCGACTTCGTCGTCGAGGCCATGGATCGGCTGTCGGTGCTGGACGTGTCGCGGGGCCGGACCTACGCGCTCACCGACCCGGAGCCGCCGACCGTGCGCGAGCTCGTCGACGCGGTCGCCGGACGCCTGGGCCGACGGGTGGTCTGGGTGCCTGTGCCGCTGTCGCTGACCCGGGCGGCGGTCTCGCTGCCGCTGGTGGAGCGGCTGATGGGCCTGCCGGTGGAGGCGCTCGACTACTTCGCCTCCCCCACCACCTACGACACCACCCACGCGACCACCGACCTCGCCGGCACGGGCGTGGTCTGCCCGCGCTTCGCGGACTACTCCGCCCGGCTCCTCGACTACATGGTCGAGCACCCCGAGCTCGACTCCGCGGCGATGGCCTGATGAGACGGGCACGAGAGGACGCGACATGACACTCGGGACGCCGGTGGTCGTCAACGTCAGCCTGATGGGCCCGGAGTGGGACCACGACACCCGGGTCACCTTCCTCGGGACGACCTTCAGGATCGTGCGCCGCGGCACGGCCGGCGACGTGGACACCGCGTGCGACCTCGTCCGCGAGTGGGCACCCAGGGCGTCCGCCCTCGCCGTCACCGGCGTCCGTGAGGCGCAGGCCGTCCACCCGTACGGCGGCGAGCTCCGGGCCCGCCGACGCATCATGACGGAGGCCGGCTCCACCCCGGCCACCGACGGGGCCGACCTCCTCGGGGTCCTGCAGGAGTGGGCGGTACGCCGCGTCGAGACCGAGATGCCGGGCTACTTCACCAACGCCCGGACGGTGGTGCTCGGGGGACGACACCACGACCGGACGACCCGGATCCTGCGCGAGCACACCGAGAACATCCGGTACGCCGACCTGTTGCCCCGCCCCGGCCTGCCCGGCCCGCTGTCCGACCTGCTGCCCGACCCCCTGCACGTCGTCCGGGCCGTGGGCCTCGCGGCCGACGCCGTCGGCGACGCGACCACCCTGTCCCTGCGGCTGGTCCCCGACGGGGTGCGGTCCCAGCTCACCGCCCCCGGCCACCTGGCCGCACGCGCCCTGGCCCGGCGGGCGGCCCGCGACTGCGACGTCCTCGTCGCGACGTACGACGAGCTGAACGGCTTCGGGCTCGAGGACCTCGCGGGGAAGACCCTCATCACCACCTCGATCTCGCCGGAGCGACTGGTCGACCTCGGCGATCGCGGCGTCGACCTGGTCGTCGACGTGACGCCGCAGCCCTTCGACGACGTCACCGTCAACGCGGCCACGCTGGAGGCCCTGATGACCGCGTCCGTGCACGAGGGCAGCACGCTCACCCACGACGACCTGCTGGACATGATCGTCGCCGCCGGGCTGGAGCCGCGGCTGCTCCGACCCAACGGACCGAGGCGCCGGAGCCGGTTCGCGTTCGTCATCCACCCGCTGTCGCAGGAGTACCTCCGCAACGTCGAGCCCCTGCGCACCGTCTCGCGCATCGCGCCCCGGCCCGTCATGGACCTGGTCGAGAAGGCCGTGGCCTACAGCCCGCCGTTCACCTACAGCCACGTCACCGGCATCACGTCACCGACCGGTGCGGAGGCCGAGGGCTGGCTCATCAGCGTCGGCGGGACCCCGCACGAGATGATGGCCCACAGCCCCGAGTTCACCTACCGACGACTCCTGGCCGCGGCCGAGACGGCCCGCAAGCTCGGCGCGCAGATCATGGGGCTGGGTGCCTTCACCAAGGTCGTCGGCGACGCCGGGGTGACCGTCGCCCGGCAGGCRCCGCTGCCGGTGACGACCGGCAACAGCTACAGCGCCTCGGGTGCACTGTGGGCCGCACACGACGCGCTGCGCCGGCTCGGCCTGGCCGAGGTCGACGCCGACGGGGCGCTGCGGGGCAACGCGATGGTCGTGGGGGCCACCGGCGCCATCGGGTCGGTCTGTGCCCGGCTCCTGGCGGTCGCCGAGGCCCGGCTGTGGCTGGTCTCGCCGGAGTCCGCGAAGCTGCTGGCCCTCAAGGAGCTCATCGAGCAGGAGCACCCCGGTGTCGAGGTGCACATCGCGGCCACGCCCGACGAGGCGCTGCCCGAGATGGACCTCATCGTCACGGCCACGTCGGGGGCCGGCAAGCGGGTCCTCGACATCATGGCCGTCAAGCCCGGCTGCGTGATCACCGACGTCGCCCGGCCCCTCGACCTGTCCGCCGAGGACGTCGCGAAGCGACCCGACGTGCTGGTGATCGAGTCCGGCGAGATCGAGCTGCCCGGCGACGTGCAGATGCGCGACATCGGCCTGCCGAAGAACGTCGCGTACGCGTGTCTCGCGGAGACGGTCGTCCTGGCCCTGGAGGGACGGTTCGAGAGCTTCACCGTGGGCCGCAACATCGAGTGGGAGAAGGTCAAGGAGATCTACCGGCTCGGGCTCGTGCACGGCATGAGGCTGGCCACGATCTCCGGCGTCAACGGCGTCCACACCGCCGAGGACATCGCTCGCACCCGCGCGCTCGCCCTGGCGGCCAAGGAGGCCGGGGAGCCGGGACGCACCCCCAGCACGGGGACGTCGCCGTGACCGCCGGGACCCGACGCACCATGGGCGGCGCCGACGCCATGTGGCTGCACGCCGACCGGCCCAACCACCTGATGGTCATCGACGGGATCATGTGGACCGAGCAACCGCTGGACTGGACGCGTCTGCGGCACACCGTCCAGGAACGACTCGTCGACGCCTACCCCGTCTTCCACCAGCGGCCCGTCGAGGCCGCCCACCTGTGGGAGCTACCGGGCTGGGAGGACGACCCAGACTTCGTCCTGTCCCACCACCTGCACCGCGCCAGGCTGCGCAAGCCGGGGGGCGACGCGCAGCTGCGGGCCTTCATCGAGAAGAAGGTCAGCCGACCGCTCGATCGCAGCCGACCGTTGTGGGAGGCCTGGCTGATCGACGGGTACGGCGAGGGCTCGGTCCTCTTCTCGCGGTTGCACCACGCGATGGCCGACGGCATGGCGCTGGCCCAGGTCATGCTGACCCTCACCGACCCCTCCCCCGACGGCCGGGACGCGTACGACGACTCCGGCCCCCCGCCCCCCGGGCGCCGCACCGTCACCTCGACGGCCACCGGCCTGCTGCGCAGCACGCTGAGCCTGCCGACCGTCCCGGCCACGGCGCTCAAGGGCGTGGCCGTCACGCGCAAGCTGCTGCTCGACGTGCTGCCCCGCACCCTGCTCAGCCACGAGCCCGGCGTCGAGAAGCGGGTGACCTGGTCACCGCCCCACCCGCTCGCCGACGTCAAGACCATCGGCAGTCGGACCGGGAGCACCGTCAACGACGTGCTCATCGCCGCGCTCTCCGGCGCGTTGACCCGCTACCTCTCGACCTTCGGCGAGGCGGTGGAGCACCTGACGACGATGGTGCCGGTCAACATCCGACCCCMGGGAGCCCCGCTGCCCCGCGAGCTCGGCAACAAGTTCGCCCTGGTCATGCTCCACCTGCCCACGGCCGAGATGGCCCCCCTGGCGCGGCTCGCCGAGGTGCACCGGCGGATGGAGCACATCAAGGACTCGCCGGAGGTCTTCCTCACCTCGGCCATGGCCGAGGGCATCGGTCACCTGCACGTCGTCGACACCCCGCTGGTCGACTTCTTCGCGGGCAAGGCGATCGGGGTCACCACCAACGTGGCCGGCCCGCGGGAGCCGCGCTACCTCGCCGGCGTCGGGGTCACCGGCGTGCTCGGGTGGGTGCCGGGCTCGGGCGGGCAGACGCTGGGCGTGTGCATCTTCAGCTATGCCGACACGGTCCGGGTCGGGTTCAAGGTCGATGCCGCCACGGTGTCGGCCCCGGAGAAGCTCGTCGCGTTCTTCGAGGCCGAGCTGGACGCGCTGTGGGAGGCGTCGGCCGGGTCGTGAGGCGGGCCGGTCCTCAGCGGCGCGGCAGCAGGATCTCGAGCTGGTCCACGGTGGCGTCGCCGGTGTAGCGCCCCCCGAGCACCTCGGTGAGCGTCCGCGCCACGTCGGCGTTGGTCCGCACCTCGGCGGCGAGGGCAAGGGTGCCCGACACGKCGGCGTACGGGCCGGGCGAGCCGGAGCTCACGGTGACCCGGACGTGCTCGTCCTGGCCGGCGAAGCGGATCATCACCGGGCCGCTGCCCGACTCGCGCACGTCGCGCAGCACGCTGTCGAGGAGCTGCTCGACGGGACCGGGGGTCAGCAGCAGCTCGGGCCCGCTGTCGACGAACGCCTTGACCTCGCGGGACTCCGGCAGCTGACCGCGCCACCGCTGGGCGATGTGCGAGCCCAGCGCGAGCAGGCTGACCTCGGCGCCCTCGACGAGGGCGCGACCGCGGGCGAGCTCGAGCAGCTCGGCGATCGTGCAGTCGAGGCGCTCGACGTCGGACAGGCACCGTGCCGTCGTACGCCGCACGTCGGCGTCGAGGTCGCCGCGCAGCGTGAGCTCCTCGAGCTCGAGCCGCATCCCGGTCAGCGGGGTGCGCAGCACGTGCGAGGCGTGGTGGAAGAAGTCGCGGTCGCGGCGCAGGGACTTCTGCAGCCGCAGCGAGCTGGCACGCAGCGAGTCGGAGATCGACACGACCTCGGGGATGCGCGAGCGGGGCGCCTCGATGTCGAAGCGACCGCGACCGAGGGCGGCGGCCGACTCGGCGAGGTCGCGGAACGGGCGCGAGAAGGCGGAGGCGAGGGCGAGGCCGAGGATCCCGGCCAGCACGACCAGTCCCGCCAGCAGCGCGTAGAGGGGCCCGCGGGCCTTGGCCACGATCTCGTCGGCGACGGTGGCGTCCTGGACGAGGGTGACGGTGGCACCGCCGACGGTGCGCGAGGCGGTGATGTCGGCGGCCGCGGCGTCGTACCCGGCACCGTCGACGACCAGGTCGTCGAGACCGGCGCGCTCCACGACCAGCCGGACGTGTGGGGCCGCGACCCCGGCCAGGGCGGCGGCGTCGACCGACGCGCCGGACTGCTCGAGCCCGTCGACCAGGTGGCCGACCACGAGCGCCTGCTGGTGCAGGTCGTCGGCCTCCGTCGAGTGGACGATGTCCCCGAGGGTCAACGCACGGACCAGCCCGGCGACGACGACGATCACCAGTGCGAGGCCCACGAAGGCGAGAGCGAGCCTCTCACGCACGGGTCAGTCCCCACCCTCGAGCCGGAAGCCCACGCCACGGATGGCGATGACCCGGTCCGACGACCCGGCCTCCTCCAGCTTGTTGCGCAGCCGGCCGATCGTGACGTCGAGCGTCTTCGTCGAGCCGAACCAGTTCTCGTCCCACACCTCGCTCATCAGCTGCTCACGCGGCACGACCTTGTCGCGGTGTGCGGCGAGCAGGGCGAGGACGTCGAACTCCTTGGCGGTCAGCGCCACCTCGGCGTCGGCCAGCATGACGCGGCGGGCGTCGGTGTCGATGCGGAGCGCCGACGGGTCGACGGCCGTCTCCTCGCTCGGCACGGCGTTGGCCTGGCTGCGCCGCAGGAGCGCGCGGACGCGGGCCTGGAGCTCGGCGAGGCCGAAGGGCTTGGAGAGGTAGTCGTCGGCGCCGAAGTCGAGGCCGACCACGCGGTCGAGCTCGCCGGCGCGCGCGGTGACGATCATGATGCCGCCCTCGAAGCCGCCGTCGCGGGCGGCCCGGCACACGTCCAGCCCGTCCATGTCGGGCAGGCCGAGGTCGAGGATCATGATGTCGGCCGAGGCCGATGCGAGGTGGGCGAGGGCCTCACGGCCGCTGGGGACCCAGACGACGCCGTATCCCTCGCGCTCCAACGTGCGGACGAGCGGGAATGCGATGTCTTCTTCGTCCTCGACGACCAGAACCTGTGCCATGTCCGCGAGCATAGTTGCGACGGGCTCGTCGAGCTCGGCACTCTGCATGGCTGGCGTCCTCGGCCCCGAGGGGCTGTCGTCGTGGGCAACCGCTGCGAAGGTTGGATGGCCCGGCCGACGAAGGGGGTACGTCGACCGGGCAGTCCCAACCCACCACGGTTGTCTGGGTGTCGACCAGGTCGACAGGACAAACCTAGGATCGCGCCCGTCACGCCGGTCCCACCACGGGCCTACGCGGCCCACACATCTGCTCCACCGTTCGGTAACAGCCGTCAGGACCCCTCTCGACGGTCGGATCCGGGTCGTCCGCGCGACCCTCGACGGCGGTCCCGGGCGCTCAGGGCAGGAAGAGGTCGCCGTGCTCCTGCACCCGCTCGAGGACCTCCTCGAAGCGGAACTGGTCCAGACCGAGCGGGTCCTCYGCGCCCGCCTCCACCTCGTCCCAGGTCACCGGGGTGGCGACCGTGGGCAGCGCGCGACCGCGCAGGGAGTACGGCGAGATGGTGGTCTTGGACCCGGAGTTCTGGGACCAGTCGAGGAAGACCTTGCCGGGCCGCTTGGCCTTGGTCATGGCCGCGGTCACCAGCGTCGGGTGGGCGCCCTGGAGCTCCTCCGCCACCTCCTTGGCGAGCCCGGTCGTGCCGTCGCTGTCCGGGCCCCCGCTGCCCTGCGGCAGGGCGGCGTACAGGTGGAGGCCCTTGCTGCCGCTGGTGACCGGGCTGCACGCCAGGTCGCGCTCGGCCAGGGCGTCGCGCACCAGCAGCGCCACGCGGCAGCACTCGTGCAGGCTCGCCGGCTCGCCGGGGTCGAGGTCGATGACGAGCCGGTCCGGCCTGCGTGGGCGACCCGCCCTCGTCACCCGCCACTGGTGCACGTGCAGCTCGAGCGCGGCGAGGTTGGCCAGCCAGGTGAGCGTGGCCAGGTCGTCGCAGATCGGGAAGTCGAGGGTGTCCCGGTCGCTCTCCACCCCGGCTCGACGGGCCCGGCTGCCCGTCGTCGGCACGCTGGCCGTGCGCACCCACGACGGGGTGCCGGCCGGCTTGTTCTTCTCGAAGAAGCTGTTGCCCTCGACGCCGTGGGGCCAGCGGATGCGGGTCACCGCGCGGTCGCGCAGGTGCGGGAGGAGCACGCCCGACACGGTGGCGTAGTAGTTGAGCACCTCGCCCTTGGTGGTGCCGGTGCGCGGGTAGAGCACCTTGTCGAGGTTGCTTATCGACAGGGTGCGGCCCTCGACGTCGACCTGGAGCTCGGTCACGCCAGGTCCTCCGGCGACAGGTCGCTGCGGACCCCCCGGTACGACGGCTGGCGCAGGCGCCTGCCCGGCGTGCGGCTGTGGGTGTCGACGTCGACGACCACGCGGGGCTCGACCCAGTGCGTGCCCGTGGCGTCCACGCGCGGCACCTCGTCGGCGAAGGCGCTGTCGTCGCGTGCCGACCCGGCGAGCAGCTCGGTCAGCAGCCGACTGGCGGCGCCGCCGATGCCGCTGCCGACCCGGCCGCGGTACATCAGGCCCTCCGGTGTCTGCTCCCCGACGAGCAGCGCGGCCAGCCGGTCGCTGGTGCCCTCCTGCGGACGCCAGCCGGCCACGACGTAGGAGAACCGGTGCCGGTGCGCGAGCCTGACCCAGTGGGCGCTGCGCGCGCCGAACGTGTAGCGCGACGACAGCCGTTTGCTCACCACCCCCTCGAGCCCCTGCTGCCGGGTGGCGTCGAGGAGCATCGCGCCGTCGTCGTACGACTCGGGCACCTGCCACGTGCCCGAGAGCCCCAGTCCCGTGAGGAGCTCGCGGCGCTCGGACAGCGGCCGGTCGGTGAGGTCGTCACCGTCGAGACGCAGCAGGTCGAAGACCATGTACGTCGCGGGGATGCGGTCGGCGAGCCGGGCCGCGGTGGTCGCGGAGCGGACGTGCATGCGCTCCTGGATGACGGAGAAGTCGGGCAGGCCCTCGGCGTTGAGGCCGATCACCTCCCCGTCCACGAGAAGGTCGCGGTCGCCGAGCGGGCTGTCGTGGACGTCCGGCCACGCGATGGACGCATCGTTGCCGTTGCGGGTGAAGAGCCTGGCCCTCCCGTCGTCGCCGGCGCGCACGTCGGCGAGGATCCGTACGCCGTCCCACTTGACCTCGTGCGACCAGCCCTCTCCCGTCGGCAGGTGGTCCGCCTTGGTGGCGAGCATCGGGCGCGGCGCGGGAGCCATGGCCGCAGTGTGCCACCCGGAGGGACGGGCCGGACCGCCCGCACAGGTGACGGCGGGGCTGTCACCCCTGATACTGGTGGGACTGCACGTCGACGAGAGGTGGTCCCATGCGCGCGATCTGGAAGGGCGCCGTGTCGTTCGGCCTGGTGAGCGTGCCGGTCAAGCTGTACGCCGCGACCGAGTCCCACGACGTGTCCTTCCGGCAGGTGCACGCCAAGGACGGCGGGCGCATCAAGTACCAGCGCGTCTGCTCCCTCGACGGCGAGGAGGTGCCCTACTCCGACATCGCCAAGGGCTACGAGACCGAGGACGGCGAGATGGTCATCCTCAGCGACGACGACATGGCCGAGCTGCCGGCCACCTCGTCGCGCGAGATCGCGGTCGAGAAGTTCGTGCCCAGCGACCAGATCGACCCGATGCTCTTCGAGAAGTCCTACTACCTCGAGCCGGAGAAGTCCGGGGCCAAGCCCTACGCCCTGCTCCGCCAGGCCCTCAAGGACGCCGACCGGATGGCCGTGGTCACCGTGGCACTGCGCCAGCGGACCTCCGTGGCGGTGCTGCGGGTGCGCCAGACCGACACCGGCGACGTGATCGTGCTGCAGACCATGATGTGGCCCGACGAGGTCCGGGTGCCCGACTTCGACGTGGAGGTCGGCGACGTCAAGGACGCCGAGGTCAAGATGGCCCACATGCTCGTCGAGACCCTGGCCGGCGACTTCGACGCCTCCGAGTTCGAGGACGACTACGCCGGCGCGGTCGAGGCGCTGGTCAAGGCCAAGATCGAGGGCGGGGAGGTCAAGCGCACCGAGACCTCGACCAAGACCTCCGGCGAGGTGGTCGACCTGCTCGCCGCACTGCAGAAGTCGGTCGCGGCCGCCAAGACCGCCCGCGGCGAGGCGCCCGTCGAGGACTCGTCCGACGACGGCTCCGACAGCTCCGACGAGGACGCAGCGCCCGCGAGGAAGGCGTCTGCCCGGAAGGCTCCGGCCAAGAAGGCGGCGGCGAAGAAGGCCCCCGCCAAGAAGACGGCAGCCAAGAAGACACCGGCGAAGAGGGCCGCGGCCAAGAAGGCCAGCTAGCCGCGCCCACGAACCGCGCAGTGGCGCTGCCACCGCCGGACGGGACCACCGGCCGCTCCTTCGGGCTCAGGCCCTCAGGATGCGCTCGTACGCGTGAAGCGTCGCGTGTCCGCCGGGGTCTCTCCCCGGGCCGCCGCGGAGTCGGGCATCCGCCGCGACATCTCGGCGGCCAGGAAGTCCGACAGTCGCGGCGCCACCAGGTTGAGCACCTCGACGCACCGGCCGATGGCCCCGTCGACGGTGATCGGGCGGTCCTCCAGGGCGCGGACGATGCGCTCGGCGCAGTGCTCGGGCGACTCGGCCCGGCGACCGTCGTACGCGTCGGTGGGGCCGATCATCGGCGTGCGCACCAGGGCGACGCGCATGTTGGTGCAGGTGACGTTGTCGAAGTACGCCTCGCGACCCATGATCCGGCCGAACACGTCGAGCGCGCTCTTGGCCGCGATGTACGCCGCGAACTTGGGCGCCTTGACCTGGTTGCCCCAGGTGACGACGTTGAGCACGTGCCCGAAGCGCTGCGCCCGCATGGCCGGCAGCAGCCCCATGGTCAGCCGGACCGGGCCGAAGTAGTTGACCGCCATCATCCGCTCGAAGTCGTGGAAGCGGTCGTGGGACAGCTCCAGCGACCGTCGGATCGAGCGGCCGGCATTGTTGACGAGGTAGTCGACGGCACTGTGCTGCTCCAGCACCCGCTCCACGAGCGCGTCGATCGCCGCGCCGTCGGTGAGGTCCACGACGTACGCCGTGGCGCGACCGCCGTCGGCCACGATCGCTGCCCGCACCCGGTCGAGCTCGTCGGCACGGCGGGCGATGAGCAGCACGTGCGCCCCGCGCCCGGCCGCGGCGTACGCCGTCGCCTCGCCGATGCCCGAGGACGCCCCGGTGATCATGACCGTTGCCCCGAAGAGCGGGCTCTCGCCACCGGTCAGGCGACGCGTCAGTCGGGCGATCCRGGCGCGCGGGGTCTGGAGGAGCAGGCTCACGGCGCCGACCCTAGACCGTGGGATCTGTCGGCCTGCTCGCCGCGGCTCCACCGCCATGAGGCGAGTCCCGGCGTCGTTCAACTGGCGGCGGACGACAGGCAGCTCACCGACCCACCCGTCGTACGCCGCCAGTTGCGCGTGTGCCGCAGCCGCACCGCCGCTCGGCCCGCCCAGGTGCCAGGAAGTGCCCGCTCGACCGCGACGCCCCCGGACCTTCACCAAGTGGCGGCAGACGACACGGCTTGCGTCGACCCACCCGTCGTACGCCGCCAGTTGCGCGTGTGCCGCCGCCGCACCGCCGCTCGGCGCACCCCAGGTGCCAGGAAGTGCCCGCTCGGCCCGCCCAGGTGCCAGGAAGTACCCGCTCGGCCAGCCCAAGTGCCAGGAAGTGCCCGCTCGACCGCGACGGCCCCGGACCTTCACCAAGTGGCGGCGGACGACATGGCTTGCGTCGACCCACCCGTCGTACGCCGCCAGTTGTGCGTGTGCCGCCGCCGCACCGCCGCTCGGCGCACCCCAGGTGCCAGGAAGTGCCCGCTCGGCCCGCCCAGGTGCCAGGAAGTGCCCGCTCGTCACATGTCGTCACATGTCGTTGCCGAGGAACATCAGGTCGCCACCGGTCACCTCGAGGGCGTCGACGCGCTCGCACGCCCCTGTCACGGAGTCGCAGTCGTGGACGAGGGTCGCGCTGCCGGACCGCGAGGCGACGAGGATCGACCCGTCGGTGTCGATCGTCCACTGCACCGCGTTGTCCTTCTCGGTGACCGACAGCTGGAGCGGCTCACCCGCACCCGTGGGCTCCAGGGTGCTCGACCACGCGAGCACGTGGGCCCCGTCGTGGGTGAGCTGGGAGTCGATGGCCCCGGGCACGAACGTGTAGTCGCGCTGGCCCACGCCCGGCTCGGGCTGCGGGAGGGCGCCGTCGTACAGCACGACACCGTTGCGGACGTCGGCGATCGACGTCCGGGGCCCTGCGAACGGGCGGGTGAAGTCGCCGTCGAGGTCCCAGACCTTGGTGCCGGTACCGTCGCGGAAGAACACCGCGCCGTCGTCGAAGGCATCGATGACCACGTCACAGCCCCCACAGACGACGTCGATCATGTCGACGAGCTCCCTGGTCTCGGTGTCGAGGACGAAGAGCCGGGGCCCGCCGTCGCTCAGGATGGCGACGGCGACCTCCGACGAGGTGGAGTCGGCCTTGGCCGTCGGATGCCAGTCCCGGGGTGCCTCCACCGCTCCCTCGATCATGGTGGTGTTCCCGTCGAGGTCCAGGAGCACCGGGCGACCGGCGTCGTAGTGGACGACGCCACCGGGCGTCGCGACCGCGTCGGTGTCGAGCCCCGCGACCTGGTCGACGGGCACAGTCCGCCCCCCGAAGTGCAGGACACCGCCGGGGTCGGCGTAGGCCCGCAGCCCGTCGGCGGGGGTGGTGACGACGGTCGGGTCGGTGGCCACCTGGCCCTCACCGGCCCGCGTGTCGGACGGACCCATCAGCTGGGAGACCGCCACACCGCCGACGACGAGCGTGGCAGCGATGACGCCGGCGACTGCGGCACGGCGACGGGTGCGGATCCGGCGACCGTCGCGCATCACGGCCACCAGGTCACCCGGGGGCGCCGACACCCGGTCGAGGCGGTCGGAGAGGGCGTCGCGCAGGTCGGTGCTCATGCGAGCTCTCCTTCGTCGAGTGCGTGGAGGGCCGCACCGGTGGTGCGGCGGAGGTTGCCGAGGGCGGCGGAGGCCTGGGACTTCACCGTCCCGCGGGAGCAGCCGAGGGTGGCGGCGATCTGCTCCTCGCTGAGGTCCTCGTAGTAGCGCAGCACGATCACGGCACGCTGGCGCGGCGGGAGCGCGGCGACGGCGTCCCACAGGGTGCTCCGGTCCACCACGCCGTCCTCCGCGGACGGTTGCGGCGGCGGCTCACCGACGTCGGCGTGCGGTCGCTCGCGACGCCACCACGCCGAGCGACGGGTGCCGAGCACCTCGTTGACCACCATCCGGCGCACGTAGGCGTCCGGGTGCTCGGCCGCGCAGACGCGGGACCACGCGGCGTACGCCTTGGCGAAGGCGGCCTGGCAGGCGTCCTCCGCCCCGGCGGGGTCACGCGTGATCGCGAGGGCCGTGCGGTACATCCGCGGCCAGGTCGCGGTGAAGTACACCGGGAAGTCCCGCTCGTGCGTCACGACGGCTCTCCCCCGGTCGATCGTCGTCGCCTCGGTCCCCGTGCTCTCCATGCCCCTTGGATGCCGACGGGGGGCGGCCGGGTTGCCCCGACCTCGGAGATTCCTGGTCGACCGGTCAGCGGCTGAGCAGCGACCGCACCACCCTCAGGCCCACCGAGAGCCGGGCCAGGTCGGCCTCGTCCCGGCAGATCTGCTCGAGCGTCGCGGCCGCGCGACCGATCAGCTCGGCGTCCGCGTCCTCCCACTCGGCCACCCGACCGGGCGCCGAGTCGTCGGCGTCCGTGGTCGACAGCACCGCAGCGGTGAGCTGCTGGTGCACGGCGTACAGGTCGTCGCGCAGCGTCGCCCGGGCCATCGTCTGCCACTTGTCCTCGCGCGGCAGCGCGAAGATCCGGTCGACCAGTGCCGGCAGTCCGAGCCGCTCGCCCAGCGCGAAGTGCACCCGGGCCACCTGGGCCGGTTCGAGCGACAGCTCCTCGGCGGTCTCGATGATGCCGAGCAGGGCGTAGGCCGGCGACAGCACGGCCACCCGCGTGGCGAGCTCCTCGGGTACTCCCTGGCCGGTGAGCCTGTCGCGGCGCGCCTCGAAGCCGTCGGCCTCGCGACCGCTCATGAGCCCGGGCAGCTCGGCCATCACGGCCTGCACCCGCTCGCGGAAGAACTCGACGGTCCCCTCGGAGTCGAGCGGCGGGCGGCGGTTGTTGATCAGCCAGCGTGAGGCCCGCTCGACGAGGGTGCGCATCTCGATGCGCATCCGGGTCTGCCGCTCGGCCGGGACCACGTTGTCGTACGACGCGATCTCCTGCCGCAGCGGCAGCGAGCCGAAGATCTCACGGGCCACGAAGTTGGCGCGGGTCAGGTCGGCCGGCGAGGCGCCGGTCTCCCCCGCCAGCCGCGGCCAGAACGTCATGCCGGCGCCGTTGACCAGGTCGTTGACCACCTGGGTGACGATGATCTGCCGGCGCAGCGGGTGGTGCTCCATGGCCGCGACGTGGTCGGCGTGCATCCGCTGCGGGAAGTAGGCGAGCAGGTCGTCTCGGAGGTACGGGTCGTCGGGCAGGTCGGAGGCAAGCAGCTCGTCGGCCAGCACGATCTTGGTCCACGCGAGCAGCACCGAGAGCTCGGGCACCGACAGCGCCTGGCCCCGGTCGAGGCGCCGGCGGACCTGCCTCGACGAGGGCAGCCCCTCGAGCTCACGGTTGAGCACGCCGCGCTGCTCGAGCTGCTTCATCCAGTCCTCGTGCACGTGCAGGAGCCCGCCCGAGTGCGCGCTGGCGTTGGCCAGCGC
>NZ_JBFUKA010000056.1:0-31262 GCF_056401085.1 Nocardioides sp. P4_G4 | reverse complement strand
GCGTGGTCCAGTCGCCCCACGGCTCGGCGACCGGCTCGGCGAGGAAGCCCCACACGAACCACCGCTGCTCCATGTGGAGCACGTGGTTGAGGAGCTCGAGCGGGGTCCAACCCGACGGCACCCGCGGCGCCCGCTGGTCGTCGTACGACAGGGCCAGCACGCCGCGCACCATCTCGGCGCGCACCCAGTCGAGGTAGTCGGCCCAGCGCTGCGCCCCGCCCGGGCCCGAGCGGGAGGGCTCGTCGCTCACGTGCCCTCCACCCGGTTGCCCTCGTCGTCCCAGTGCGAGGCCACCTTCTTGGACGGCTGCACCCGGGGCGGCTCGCCGGGCATCTTGGGGTGGTCGGGCGGGTAGTTGAGCTCGACCGGGTGCTCCTCCCACAGGTCCAGCAGCGGCTGGAGGGAGTGGTGCACGTCGTCGATCGTCGCCCACGGGTCGCCATCGGAGGCGAGGCGCTCCGGCACCGTGAACAGGTTGAGGCCCGCCGGCGACGAGAGGGACGCGAGCTCGTCCCAGGTCACCGGGGTCGAGACCGGCGCACCCGGCAGGGGCCGCAGCGAGTACGCCGAGGCGATGGTGCGATCACGCGTGTTCTGGTTGAAGTCCACGAAGATCCGCTCCCCGCGCTCCTCCTTCCACCACGCGGTGGTGACCCCGTCGTCGCGCTTCTCCAGCTCGCGGCCGAAGGCGATCGCCGCGTGCCGCACGTCGGCGAACTCCCACGACGGCTGGATCCGCACGTAGACGTGGATGCCCCGGTTGCCGGACGTCTTGGCGAAGCCGGTCATGCCGAGGTCGGCGAGCAGCTCACGGGCCACCCCGGCGACGCGCACGGCGTCGACGAACGTCGTCCCGGGCTGCGGGTCGAGGTCGATGCGCAGCTCGTCGGGGTGGTCCACGTCGGCGCGACGGACCGGCCACGGATGGAACGTCAGCGTCCCCATGTGGGCGCACCAGACGGGCACGGCGATCTCGGTCGGGCAGATCTCCTCGGCGGTGCGGCCGGAGGGGAAGGTGATCTCGACGGACTCGAGATAGTCGGGAGCACCCTTGGGGACACGCTTCTGGTAGAACGCGTCGGCGTCCTTGTCGAACGGTCCGGTGGCGAGCTTGAAGCCCTCGCGGACGCCGCTGGTCCACCGCTCCAGGGCGGTCGGCCGCTCACGCAGTGCGCGCATCAACCCGTCCTCGACGGAGGCGAAGTACTCCGCCACCATCACCTTGGTGACCTCGGGCGTGTCGTCCGTCGCCTCGTAGATCACCCGGTCCGGGGAGGACACCCGCACCTCACGCCCCCCGGCGACGACCATCGCTGCCTTCGCTGCTGCCATGCCGCCACGGTAGTGGTTGAGCGGCCTGCGTAGCCTGCTCCGGGTGACAGCCGACCTGGTGGCGCGGATCGGCCCGATCCTCCTCTTCCTCGTGTTCGCCACGGTCCTCGCCGAGCTGTGCGCCGGCCTGGGTCTCTTCGACCTCGTCGCCGACGGCGTGGTGCACGCCGCCGACGGGTCGGTGCGCCGCGTCTGGGTCGGCCTGGTGGCGGTCGCCGTGGCCAGCACCGCGGTCCTCTCCCTCGACACCACCGCCGTCCTGCTGACCCCGGTGGTGCTCGCGGTCGCCGTGCGCCTCCGGATCAACCCCGTGCTCTTCGCGATGACCACGGTGCTGCTCGCCAACACCGCCTCGCTCTTCCTGCCGGTCTCCAACCTCACCAACCTGCTCGCGCTGAGCCACCTCGACCTCAGCGCCGCGGAGTACGTCGGGCTGATGGCGCTGCCGGGCCTGGTCGCCGTGCTCGTGACCGTCGCCGTGCTGGCGGTGCTCCACCGGCGCACCCTGGCCCTGCCCCGACGCGAGTACGACGAGCCGGCACGGCTGGCCGGCCCGCGGGCGCCCGTGGTGGTCGCCGCCCTCGCCTGCCTGGCCCTGGGTCCGGCGCTCACGCTGACCGGCCGGGTGACTGTGGTGTCCGGGATCGCGTGCGGCGCGGTGGTGCTCGCCTGCCTCGTCTGGCGTCGTGACCTGCTCCACCTCAAGCTCGTGCCGTGGCTGCTCGTCGTCGCCGTCGGCCTGCTCTTCTTCCTGGTGCAGCTGGCCCACGAGCACGGCCTGACCGGGCTCGCCGGCCGGCTRACCGGCACCGGGGAGGGCCCGCTGGACCTGATGCGCCTGGCCGGGGTCGCGGCCGGCAGCGCCAACGTGCTGGACAACCTGCCGGCCTACCTCGCCCTGGAGCCCGTCACCGCCGACAGCCCCGAGCGGCTCGGCGCCCTGCTCATCGGCGTCGGCGTCGGCCCCCTGGTCACGCCGTGGGCCAGCCTCGCCACCGTGCTCTGGGCCCAGCGGTGCCACGCGGCCGGGCTCTCGATCCACTGGGGCCGCTTCGCCCTCACCGGCGGCCTGGTCGCRGTGCTCGCGGTCACGCTCGCGACCCTCACGCTCAGCGCGGTGACCGGGTCGTCGTGAGCCAAGCCCGTACGAGGCTCAGTCGTGCAGGAACGGGCGGACCTCGACCTTGCGGTGGCAGGCCGCCGACCCCTCGGCAGCGAGCGCGAGTGCCACGTCGAGGTCCGGGGCCTCGATGACCCAGAAGCCGGCGAGGTACTCCTTCGACTCCACGAAGGGCCCGTCGGTGCACACCGCGTCGCCGCGTCGGTTGTCGATGACGGTGGCCGTGCCGGGCGCGGCGAGGCCACCCGCGAAGACCCAGTGGCCCTGCGCGCGGAGCCGCTCGTTGAAGAGGCCGGTGGCCGCCATCTCCTCGGCCGTGCCGGACTCGCTCGCGTCGTCGATCACGGAAATCAGGTACTGCATCGCGGATCATCTCCTCCGGGTGCGGGGCGACCGGGTGGGTCGCCGCTCACCCTCTCAACGAGCGCGGCACCCCCGGTGCGACACCCGCGTGGCTCAGAGCCGGGAGTTCGGCTCGAAGCGCGGCGCCGGGTCCGGGTCGTCGCGGTCCGGTCGCAGGAACTCGAACCCAGCGGTGGTCACGACCACCTGGTCCGCGGTCCGCACCTCCTCCGCGCACGCGAGGTGCATCGGTGGGTGGTGGAACTGGTTGCGGTCGCTCTCGACCGGCGTACCGACGAAGGCGATCGGCCGCCCCAGTCCACCCTCGCAGAGACCGCAGATCCGGGACAGGGCGCACTGGGTCGCCCAGGCACGGGTCGGCTCGCGCAGCCGGGTGGAGCCGTCGCGGAGGTCCTCCTTCACGACGAGGCCCCCGACGAGCTCCGCGAGTACCAGTCGCCGGTCTGCGCGCTGCGCGTCGGCCGCTGGGCGTCCGAGCGCCGGCCTCGCTCGACCTGCTCCGGCTGGTCGGTGGCGGTGAAGCGGTTGGGCAGCGACAGCTTCATGATCGTCCGCAGCGCCTGGCCGTACTGCCGGTGCAGCGGCCCGGTCGTGTAGGGGATGTCGTACTTCGCGGCGAGCTCGCGCACCCGCACCGACATCTGCGCGTAGCGGCTCGACGGCAGGTCCGGGAAGAGGTGGTGCTCGATCTGGTAGCCGAGCTGGCCGCTCATGACGTGCAGGAGACGGCCGCCCTCGAAGTTGGCCGAGCCGAGCATCTGGCGCAGGTACCACTCCGCGCGCGTCTCGTCCTCGAGTTCCTCCTCGGTGAAGTGCAGCGCCCCGTCGGGGAAGTGCCCGCAGAAGATGATCATGTAGGACCACACGTTGCGCGCGAGGTTGGCGGTGACGTTGGCGGTGATCGTCGGCACCACGTTGGCCGGACCGGTGGCCGCCGTCAGCAGGGGGAAGAACACGTAGTCCTTGCCGATCTGCCGGCTGATCTTGCGCTTGATCTGGGCCAGCTGCTTGGCGAGCACCTTCGGGTCCTTCTCGCGCTTGCGGATCGCCTCGAGGTCGAGGTCGTGCAGCGCGACGCCCCACTGGAACAGCGTGGCGAGCAACGCGTTGTAGACCGGCTGGCCCAGGTTGGCCGGGTGCCAGCGCTGCTCGCGCGCCATCCGCAGGATGCCGTAGCCGATGTCGTTGTCGTGCCCGAGCACGTTGGTGAACTGGTGGTGGATGTAGTTGTGGCTGTGCTTCCACTGCTCGGCCGGCTGGGCGGTGTCCCACTCCCATGTGGAGGAGTGGATCTCCGGGTCGTTCATCCAGTCCCACTGGCCGTGCATGACGTTGTGGCCGATCTCCATGTTCTCCAGGATCTTGGCCACGCCGAGCATGGCGGCACCGGCGACCCAGGCCGGCTTCCAGCGCGAGGCGAACAGGGTGATCCGGCCCGCCACCGCGAGGCGGCGCTGGATGGTGATGATGCGGTTGATGTACGCCGCGTCGTCCGCGCCGCGCGACTCCTCGACCTCCGCGCGCAATGCATCGAGCTCACGCCCGAGCTGGTCGACCTCCTCGGCGGTGAGGTGGGTGTACTCCTTGACGTCACTGATGGCCATGTCGGTCCTTCCTAGATCGCGAGGGTGCAGTCGCCGACCGGGACGGTCACGCAGGTCTGCACGGAGTCGTGGGTGTCGTCGTACTCGTCCCCGGTGCGCAGGTCGCGCACGGTGCCGCTGACGAGCGTCAAGGTGCAGGTGTGGCAGATGCCGACGCGGCAGCCGTAGGGCATGCCCACGCCCGCCTTCTCGCCGGCCTCGAGGACGGTGGTCGCGCCGTCGACCTCGATGGACCGGCCGGAGTTCTGGAAGCGGAGCGTGCCGCCCTCACCGCCGTCCCCGTCGAGCTTGAGCGAGAAGCGCTCGAGGTGCAGGGAGTCGTCGAGCCCGGCACGCTCCCAGTGCTCCTCGACGGCGTCGAGCATCGGCGCCGGGCCGCAGGCCCAGGTCTCGCGCTCGCGCCAGTCCGGGACGAGCGTGTCGAGGTCCGCCAGGTCGAGGACGCCGTCGTCGTCGGTGTGTCGCCGGTGCAGGGTGAGCCC
Source organism: Nocardioides sp. P4_G4 (assembly GCF_056401085.1). NCBI lineage: Bacteria > Bacillati > Actinomycetota > Actinomycetes > Propionibacteriales > Nocardioidaceae > Nocardioides > Nocardioides sp. P4_G4. The sequence goes on along the minus strand of NZ_JBFUKA010000056.1, from coordinate 26,361 downwards.
GTCGTGCCGATCGGCGAGGTCGCGGACCTCGTCGCGGAAGATCATCCGCGCCTCGGTGGTCGAGGAGTAGTGCACGACGACGTCGGGCATCGTCCCGCGACGGTCGAGGGTGCGCAGCATCGACATCACCGGCGTGATCCCGGAACCGCCGACGAGCATGAGCATCCGGGCCGGGGGCGGGTCGGGCAGCACGAACTCCCCGGCGGGCAGGGCGAGCCGGACGATGGTGCCGGGCTCGAGGCCGTCGACGAGGTGCTGGGACAAGAACCCCTCGGGCATCGCCCGCACGGTGATGGCGATGGTCCGGCCGTCGCGCCGCGGCGGCGAGCTGACGGAGTAGGAGCGCCAGTGGAACTTCCCGTCGACCTGGATGCCGATGCCGACGTACTGACCGGGCTTGTGGTCGTAGCGCCAGCCCCACCCGGGTCGGATGACGACGGTGGCGGCGTCCTCGGTCTCCGGGAGGACCTCCTCGATGCGACCGCGCAGCTCGCGAGCCGTCCACAGCGGGTTGACCAGCGAGAGGTAGTCGTCGGGGTGCAGGGGGGTCGTCAGCCGGGCTCCCGCGGTGCGGGCCCAGGCCAGTCGGTCGATCACGGTCATGCGTGCGTCCTCCCTGCGTACGGGCGTCCTCTTCGCGAGTCCTGGAGGATTGAGTGAACACTCGTACACTCGATTCGTCAAGACCCCCTCCGACGTCGGGTCACGCCACCAACCGGGCAGTAGCGTGGGCGCCATGGCCTACGACGTGGAGAAGACCGACGCGGAGTGGCGCGCCCAGCTGTCCCCCGAGGAGTACGCCGTGCTCCGACAGGCCGGGACCGAGCGCGCCTTCACCGGCGACTACACCGACACCGAGACGGAGGGCACCTACTCCTGCAAGGCGTGCGGTGCCGAGCTGTTCACCAGCACGACGAAGTTCCACTCCGGCTGCGGCTGGCCGAGCTTCTACCAGCCGATCACGGACACGATCGAGTACATCGAGGACGTCTCGCACGGGATGAAGCGCGTCGAGGTGCGGTGCGCGACGTGCGGCTCCCACCTCGGCCACGTGTTCCCCGACGGCTACGGCACGCCCACCGGTGACCGCTACTGCATCAACTCGGTCAGCATCGACCTGAAGCCCCGGTCGACCGACTGATCAGCCCTCGACGGGCTGGAGGGCCGAGGTGACCTCGACGCGGCCCTCGCCGTACTCCTCGTCGACCCAGGTCTGCAACGACCCGTCGTCGTAGAGCACCTCGGCCCGTACGACGTCGTCGGCGGCGGACGTCGAGAGCACGCCCGGCAGCTTCTGCAGGTCGAGCGAGATCGCATTGAGCTCGGCCTCCGTGTAGCGCGCCTCGCTCACGCACAGGGCGCCACCCCAGGTCCTGCGCAGCGTCGCCTCGGCGCCCGCGACGTCCTCGGTGACGGCGACGTCGATGATGACCTTGGTCGGGTCGTTGGTGGCGCCGGGGTCCTGCGAGGTGTCCATCCAGGCGCCGGCGAAGCCGGGCAGCCGGGACGCCTCGGTGAACGTCGCGTCCATCGCCTCGGGGGTGGCCTTGCCGGCGTCCTCGACGCCCCAGCCTCCGGCGGGCGGCTCGCACGGCGTGCCCGGCAGTGGCTCGGGCTCCTGTGCCAGCGCGTCGTACAGCGCGGCCGGGACCGCGTCGGTGACCGCGAACGTGGTGCCGTCGAAGGTGCCGGTGAGCGCGAAGCTCCCCCACCTCACCCCCGACTGCTCCTCGTGCTCGGGGTGGTCGGCCCAGGCCCAGTCGGCCATCGGCACGCCCTCGCACTGGGGCGGGAACGACTCGGCGACCGTGTAGCAGAGCTCGGGCCCGTCGCCGTCGTCCAGCACGGTCACGAGCCCGCCGGTGCTGACCTCCCCGTCGGCCGGCCTCACGCTCGCCGGTCGCTCCCCCTCGACGGTGTCGGAGGCCGTGGCCCCCGAGGGCTGGGCGTCCGAGCGCCCGGCGGGGTCGACCGCCCGCATCTCCCGCTCCGTCGAGCAGGCGCTGAGCGCGAGGAGGGCGACGGTGGCGGTCGCGACGGCGGCGAGCCCGGTACGGGGCGTGGTGTTCATGGCGGTACGACGAGGCGCAGGCACGACGGGTTCCTCCCGGTGGCGACGGGGCGCCCCTCCATCGTGCCAGCCGCCGGCCTCAGTCGCAGCAGCCCGAGCCGGCGACCGGCAGCCCGGCCACGCGCCAGGCCGCGAAACCGCCGACCACGTCGGTGGCGCGGTCGACCCCCAGGCTCCGCAGGGCGTCGGCGGCCAGCGACGAGGTGTAGCCCTCCTGGCACAGCACGACGACCCGCAGGTCGTACGCCGCGACGTCCAAGCGGGCCTCCGAGCGCGGGTCGAAGCGCCACTCCAGCACGTTGCGCTCGACCACCAGCGGTCGGAGCACCCCGTGCACCTCTCCCTCGGCCGCTCGCTGGGCGGCGGGGCGGATGTCGACCAGCACGGCCCCGTCACGCACCTCGTCGAAGGCCCGCTGCGCGTCGATCCGCTCCAGGCGCGACCGGGCGTCGGCGAGCATCGCGTCGACCCCGTCGTGCCGGGCGGTCGGGACGGGGACCACGCCGGTCACCACAGGTCACCCCGGCGCTCCACACCCGCGACCACCAGTCGACCGCGGACCAGCTCGTAGCGAGTCATGGCCGCCAGCGACGGGGCGTAGGCGTGCAGGGAGACGGCCGGCTCGAGACCGTCGTTGACCACGTCGTGGATGTGGCTGCCGCCGAAGTGCCGACCCTGACCGGCCTCGAGGGTGCGGACGTGCTGGGAGCCGTTCCACGAGTGCTCGGTGAGGCGGCCGCGCAGGGTCAGAAAGGCTCCGCTGGCCGAACCGTGGTCGTGCCAGCCGGTGCCGGTGCCGGCCGGCCAGGTGATGAGCCACAGCTCCGCGTCGACCTCGGGCCCGTCGGGCTCCAGGCGGCGCCACGTCCGCTCGGTGCCGGTGAGGTCGACGCCGTCGAGCAGGCCGGCCCGCCCGGCGTGGTCCGTCAGCAGGTCGGCGACGCGGGGTCGCGTCGGCGTGGGGAAGGGGGACATCGCAAGCTCCTTGGTCGGCTTAGTTGAGTAAGTTACTCGACTTTAGCCGACGGGGCCACGCGATCAGGGCAGGCGCGCCAGCATCTCGGCCGGCGAGAGGCGCGACCCGGTGTAGAACGGGACCTCCTCGCGGACGTGGCGACGCGCGTCCGAGGCCCGCAGGTGGCGCATCAGGTCGACGATCCGGTGCAGCTCGTCGGCCTCGAAGGCCAGCATCCACTCGTAGTCGCCCAGGGCGAACGACGCGACGGTGTTGGCCCGCACGTCCACGTAGTCGCGCGCCATCTGGCCGTGCTCGGCCAACATCCGGCGCCGCTCGGAGTCCTCGAGGAGGTACCACTCGTAGGAGCGGACGAACGGGTAGACGCAGATGTGGCGACGCGCCTCCTCGCCGTCCAGGAACGCCGGGATGTGCGACTTGTTGAACTCGGCGGGGCGGTGCAGGGCCATCTGCGACCAGACCGGCTCGAGGCGGCGTCCGAACGCCGTACGCCGGAACGCGTTGTAGGCGACCTGCAGCTGCTCGGAGTCGGCGGCGTGCGCCCACACCATGACGTCGGCGTCGCCGCGCAGGCCCGAGACGTCGTAGAGGCCGCGCACGACCACGTCGTCCTCGGCCAGCACCTCGAGGAACGCCTCGAGGTCGGCCGCCTCGGCGTCGCGGTCGGCGTCCCCGATCACGTCACGGAGCTTGAAGACCGACCACATGGTGTATCGGATGGTGTCGTTGAGCTCGCGGGTCCGGGCTGCGTTGCTGTTGGCCATGTCCTCATTCTGCCCGGGCCAGCACAACCGCCGCGCGGTGGGCGGAGCCGATCACGGCCGGGATCCCGACCCCGTCGTACGCCGCCCCGCAGACCACGATCCCGAGCGGCAGCGCGGCACGGACCCGGGCCACCAGGTCGAGGTGCCCGACGGCGTACTGCGGCAGTCCCCCGCCCCAGCGTTGGACGTGCGTGCCGACCGGGGTGGCCGTGATGGCGGCCAGCGCCTCGAGGTCGGCGAGCGACGTCGCGACGAGGGCCTCGTCGGGCTGCCGCAGCGTGGACTCCTCGCCGTGCCGGCCCAGCGAGGTGCGCAGCAGGGCGAGCCCGTCGCCCGCCTCGCGCACCCAGTCCCACTTGGCGAAGGAGAACGTGCTGGCCTTGATGCCCCGCCCCTCGACCGGCGGCACGAGGAAGCCCGAGCGGTCCGCCATTGAGGCGACGGCGGCGGCCTCGAAGGCGAGGGTCACCACGGCGACGCTGGCGGTCTCGACACGGGCCAGGTCGCGGGCCGCGTCCGGGGCGACGGCGTCGAGCAGCCGGGCGGTCGGCGCGGCCGGGGTCGCCAGGACGACCGCGCGCGCAGTGACGGTCTCCGGGGCGGCGGCGGACCCGACGGTGAGCTGCCAGCCGCCCGGCACACGCTCCAGGGCCCGGACGGTGGCCGACGTGCGCACCTCCAGGCCCTCCGCGAGCCGCTCGGCCAGCCGGCCCATGCCGCCCGCGACACCGGCGAAGACCGGGGCGTCGGACGGCACGATGGCGGCCGCCTGGTCGAGCAGGGAGCCGCGCCGGGCCATCGCGAGGAGCTGGGGCACGGCCGCGGCGGTCGAGATCCGCCGGGCGCTCCCGGCGTACACCCCGCCCAGGAGCGGCTCGACGAGCCGCTCGACGACCTCGTCCCCCAGCCGGTCGGCGACCAGGTCGCCGACCGAGACGTCGGCCGCTGGGGCGTCGCCGATGCGCTCGACGCTCGCCCGGGCCAGCCCCTCGGGCGACAGGACCCCGCTCGAGGCGAGGTCGTCGAGGTCGAAGGGCACCCCCATCAGGCTCCGCGGCAGGCGCCGCAGGGCACCGCGCGAGAAGACCGCGGAGGTGGCCGGCGTGGGGTGCACGACCTCGACGCCGAGCTCCGCGGCGAGCGCCACGCCCTCGGGGCGCCGGGCGAGCATCGCCTCGGCCCCGACGTCGACGGTGACCCCGGCCACGGAGGTGCGGCGGAGCTTGCCGCCCACCTCGGGCGAACCCTCGAGGACCAGCACGTCGCGACCGGCGGCGACCAGGTCACGGGCGGCGGTGAGGCCACCGATCCCGGCACCCACCACGACGACGTCCCACACGTGGCCAGCCTGCCATGCGGCCGGTCCCGGACAACGATCCGGTCACGGCGCACGACGGGCGGGAACCGCGACCGCCCGACGAGGCGTCCGACGCCCATGACCACTCACGCGCACCCCGCCCGGCGCACCCGCCGGCTGCTCGGCCTCGTGGCCGCGATCTCCATGACGGCCGCACTGGCCGCCTGCTCGTCCGACGGCGGTGCGTCGGACTCCTCGTCCGCCTCCGACGCGGGGGCGTCCGCCTCGGAGGTCTCCCCCGCCGAGCAGGGCGCCGGGTCGCGCGGCTCCACCGCCCGGGACGGGAGCGCCGACGCCGCGGGCGACACGTCGAGCACCCGCGGGGCCACGTCCGACCCGGGCGTCAACCGGCCGCCGGCGGTGTCGCAGCGACAGGTCATCTCCACCGGCACCGTGTCCCTGACGAGCGACGACGTGCGGGAGGCGCGGCGCGACGTACAGCGGGTCGTCGAYGCCAGCGGCGGCGAGGTCACCGAGGAGCAGACCGACACCGACGAGGACGGGAAGCCCGTCTACGCCCGGCTGGTGCTGCGGGTGCCGGTCAGCGGCTTCGGGGACGCGATGACCGCCCTGGAAGGGGTGGCCGACCTGCGCGGCTCGGACCGGTCGACGGAGGACGTGACCACCCAGGTCATCGACACCGACGTGCGGGTGCGCGCCCAGGAGGCCAGCCTGCGTCGGGTCGAGCAGCTGCTCGCCCGGGCCCAGGGGCTCAAGGACATCATCTGGATCGAGTCGCAGCTCACCAGCCGCCAGGCGGAGCTCGACTCGCTCGAGGGCCAGCAGGCCTGGCTGGCCGACCAGACCCGCGACTCCACGATCGTGGTCGACATCAGCCGCACGCCGGACGAGGAGGCGCAGCCCGACAAGAAGGCCGACGCGGGCTTCCTGGCCGGCCTCAGCGGCGGCATGAAGGCCCTCGGCTCGGTCGCGGTCGGGCTGGCCACCGTCGTGGGGGCGCTGCTGCCCTTCGGTGTCGTGCTGGTGGCGCTCGGCGTGCCGGCGTGGCTCCTCGTACGTCGCGCCGCTCGTCGGCGCCGTCACTCCGCCACGCCGCCGGCCGCGGCGTGAGTCGAAGTCATGGGACGTGGTCACCCCCGTGACCACGTCCCATGACGGTCCGTGGGGCCGCCCCGGACTCAGGCGGCGTCGACGTCCTTGCCGGGGGCCTCTCGGCCGTCCGCGGCCGCCTTCCGCTCCACGTCCGCACCGTTGATGCGGCCGTCGAGCTTGGCAGGGTCGAGGTCGTCCCGGTGCAGCTTGGCGAAGCCGGACTTGTGGAACACCAGCGGGTGCTCGCCGTCGCCGGCGCCGACCGCGTGCAGCGCCAGCAGCACGATGACGTGGTCGCCGGCCTCGATCTCCTCGTGGATGGTGCAGTCGTAGGTCGCCACGGCCTCGTCGAGCAGCACCGCGCCGTCCTCGGTGACCGCGAACGGCAGCCCGTCGAAGCGCTGCTCGCGGGGGCCGGCGAGCTGGCGGCAGATCTCGTCGTGGTGGTCGGCCAGCACGCTGACGCCGAGGTGGCCCGCCTCACGCAGCACCGGCCACGTCGAGCTGGTCGTGGCGATCGAGAAGGACACCAGCGGCGGGTCGATGCTCACCGAGGTGAACGACGACGCGGCGATGCCGGTCAGCTGGCCCTTCACGGACGCGGCCACCGCGACGACCCCGGACGGGAAGGCCCCGAAGGCGTCCCGCAGGGTGCGCTGGTCGAGCGGGGCGAGGCCCTGGGTCGTCATGCGGACACCACCTGGAGGTCGGTTGCGGTCGATCGGCGCAGGAGCGGGCCCGCGGTCGCGAACCACGCGTCGTACGGCGCGGGGTCTGCGTGCTGGGCGTCGAGGACGAACAACCCGCGGGTGGGCACCGACGCGCCCAGCTCGACCAGCAGCGGGCGCAGCCCGTGCTCGGCGGCCAGCGCGTGCACCGGGGCGGCGCCCAGCATCAGCGGGACCGCGGTCACCCCGGCCAGGCCGTCGTGGGGGAACCGGTCGAGGAAGCTCTTGAGCAGCCCCGTGTAGGTCGCCTTGTACGTCGGGCTGGCCACGACGAGCAGGTCGCTCGCCGCCACCTGCTCGACGAGCCCGGCGACGCGGGTCGAGGACGGGTCGAAGAGCTCGCCCGCCACGTCGGCCAGGTCGACGACCAGGTCGGCGCCGCCCAGCCGGTCGGCCAGGGTGAGGGCGGCCTCGTGGGTGCGTGAGAGCGGCTTGGGGTTGCCGACGACGACGGCCACGCGGGGGGCGCTCACGAGGCGGCCCGCTGGCCGCCGAAGGGCACCGAGGAGGTGGCGGCGACGGGCGCCGGGTTCGTCCACACGCCACGCTGCTCCAGCAGCGGGAGCACGCCCTCGCCGAAGTGGTAGGCGCCCTCGAGGTGCGGGTAGGCCGAGAGCACGAACTCCTCGATGCCCAGGGCGGCGTACTCCTCGACGCGGTCCGCGACCTCCTCGTGGCTGCCGACCAGTGCGGTGCCGGCGCCGCCGCGCACCAGACCGACGCCCGCCCAGAGGTTGGGGTAGATCTCGAGGCCGTCCTTGGAGCCGTCGTTGAGGGCGAGCATGTTCTGCTGCCCGACCGACTCCGACCTCTTCAGGCCCTCCTGGACCTTGCGGATGGCGTCCTCGTCGATGCCCTCGAGGAGGCGGTCGGCCTCGGCCCACGCCTCCTCGGAGGTGTCGCGGGTGATCGTGTGCATGCGGATGCCGAAGCGCAGCTCGCGGCCCTGCTTCTCGGCGAGCTCGCGGATCCAGGCGATCTTCTTCGCGACGGCCGCGGGCGGCTCGCCCCAGGTGAGGTAGACGTCGGCGTGCCTGGCCGCCACGTCGCCGGCCGCCGGGGAGGACCCGCCGAAGTAGATCTCGGGAACCGGGTCGGGAAGCTGCTGGAGCTGGGCCTCCTCGACGCGCAGGTGCCGACCCGAGAAGGTGACCTGCTCGCCGGTCCACAGGCGCCGCACGATCTCGAGGAACTCGTCGCACCGCTCGTAGCGCTCGTCCTTGTCCAGGAAGTCGCCGTAGGCCCGCTGCTCGTGGGACTCGCCGCCGGTGACGACGTTGAGGAGCAGGCGACCGCCCGACATGTTCTGGAAGGTGGCGGCCATCTGGGCGGCGAGCGTCGGCGAGGTCATGCCGGGGCGGAAGGCGACGAGGAACTTGAGCCGCTCGGAGAGCGGGGCCAGCATCGCGGTCGACAGCCAGGCGTCCTCGCACCAGGCGCCGGTCGGGGTCAGCGCGGCCTCGAAGCCGAGCTGCTCCGCGCTCCGCGCGATCTGGCCCAGGTAGGGCACGCTGGCCGGGCGGCCGGCGGTGCCGTGGGCGACACCGTGGCCGCCGCTGACGACGTGGCGGCCGTCGCCGCCGTTGGTGGGCAGGAACCAGTGGAACTTCATCGGGGGGTCCTCTCGAGGAGATCGTGGTCGAGGTGCCGGCGCCGGGGCCGGTCTTCCCTCAGAGCTGTCCGTGGTTGGGCGGCAGGGTGCCGTCGACGGCGTACCGGCCGAGGTGCTGGACCTTCCACGCGGCCGGGTCGTGCAGGGTGTGGGTGCGCGCGTTGCGCCAGTGGCGGTTGAGGTTGAGCCGGTCGAGGGCCGAACGGGTGCCGCACACCTCGAAGAGGCGGCTGCTGACGTCGACGGAGACCTGCGACCCCGAGGCACGCGCAGCGGCGACCGCGAGGCTGGCGGCCCCGGCCGTCTCGGCGTCGAGGTCGGCGTCGGCCGCCTCGACGGCCCGGCCGGCCTCGCGCAGCAGGGCCTCCGCGCCGCGCACGGYGAGCTCCATCTGACCGAGGGCGTGCACGACGAGCGGGTCGTCGGACGCGCGCTCCACCTCGGCGTCGGGGTAGGGCCGGCTCTTGGTGAGCACGAAGACCGCCGCGTCGTCGAGGGCCGCGCGGGCGATGCCGACGTCGAGGGCCGCGTGCAGCAGCTGGGCGAACGCCCCGTAGGTCTGCGGGCCCTCGAAGGTCAGGTGGAACGGGGTGATGCGCGAGGCGTCGACCTCGACGTCGACCAGCTCCACGGTGCCGCTCGCCGTGGTGCGCTGCCCCATCCCGGCCCAGTCGTCGGTGACGGTGACGCCGGGGGCGTCACTCTCGACCCAGGCCACGTGCAGCGGTCCGTGGCCGGGGTCGGACAGGGTGTCGAGGTGCGCCAGGACCGGGATCCAGTGGGCGAAGAGCGCGCCGGTGGCGTAGCCCTTCGTGCCGTCGAGGCGCCAGCGGCCGCCACCCGCCGGGGTCAGCGTCGTCCGGATGTCGCGGACGTGCTTGGTGGCGATCTCGGACTGGGCGTTGCCGAAGCGCTTGCCGGCCAGGACCTCGCCGAAGAAGAACTCCTGCTGCGCAGGGGTCCCCTGGTGGCGCATGGCGTTGACGTAGACGAAGTGGCTGTGCGGCACCTGGGCGACGTTGGGGTCGCCGCTGGCGAGGATCCGGAAGACCTCCGCGAGGGTGCCCGCGCGCAGGTCGGCGCCGCCGTACGCCGCAGGGACGGTGATCGCGAGCAGGCCGGACCCGGAGAGCCGGTCGAGCTCGGCGCCGGGCAGGACCCGGTGCAGGTCGCGCTCGGCCGAGGTGCCGGCGAGGTCGATCGCGAGGTCACGTGCGACGGCGACCGCCTCCCGGGCGGTCAGGACCGGGACGGTCCCGGGCTCGGGGACCACGTGGACGGCGGCGCTCACGCGACGCGCTCCTGCTCTGCGGCCTCGAGCTCGCGCACGATCGGGAGGACCTGCTGGCCGAAGTGCTCGACCTCCTCGTGGAAGTGCAGGAAGCCGAGGAGGAAGAGGTCGACGCCGCGACGCTTGAAGTCCATCATCCGGTGGGCGACCTGCTCGGGCGTGCCGATCAGGCCGGTCCGGAAGCCGTCGTTGTACTGCACGAGGTCGGCGAAGTCCGAGTCCTGCCACATTCCGCGCTTGTCCCCGGTGGACTGCCCGGCCTGCCGGACCGCTGCGCCGAAGCCCTCGACGGCCTCGGGGTTGGCCTTGGCGATGATCTCCTCGAGCGTCGCGTGGGCCTGCGCCTCGTCGTCGCGGGCGACCATGAAGCCGTTGACGCCGACCTTGACCCGGCGTCCCGCGGCGTCGGCGGAGGCTCTCACGCCGGCGATCTGCTCGGCGATGCCGTCGGGGGTGTTGCCGTTGGCGAAGTACCAGTCGCTCACGCGGCCGGCCATCGACTGCGCGACCGAGGAGTTGCCGCCCTGGAAGATCTCCGGGGTGGGGCGCCCCGCCAGGTCGAGGGGCTTGGGCTTCATGTCGAAGTCGTGGAGCTGGAAGAAGTCGCCCCGGTACTCGGCGTGCTCGTTGGTCCAGATCTCGCGGACGTAGGAGATGAACTCCTCGGCCATCCGGTAGCGCTCGCCGTGCTCGAGCCAGCGCACGCCCATGGAGACGGCCTCGTCCTTGAACCAGCCGGACACCACGTTGATCGCGGCGCGGCCGTTGCTCAGGTGGTCGGCGGTGGCGATGAACTTCGCCAGTACGCCGGGGTGCCACATGTAGGGGTGCACGGCGGAGATCACCTTGAGGCGCTCGGTGGCCAGCAGCAGCGCGAGGCTGAAGCTGGTGGACTCGTGCTGGTAGGCGGCGCCGTACGACGCGGTGTAGCGCACCTGGGTCAGCGCGTAGTCGAACCCGTTGTCCTCGGCCAGGCGCGCAAGCGTCTTGTTGTACTCGAAGCCCCAGTCGGTGCGCTGCTCGATGTCCGAGATGACCAGACCGCCCGAGACGTTGGGCACCCAGTAGGCGAACTGCAGCGGCGCGGTGGCCGGCGCCGTGGCGGGTGCGTCGTGCGAGGTGGCGTTCATGGGATCTCCTCGATTGAACTCTATGTCTATCAAAACTATGGACAATGCGGTGGCCAAAGGCAAGCCGCCACGGGTCTCCCCGCGCCACACGTTGGCGAGGGGGTGGGAGGCAGCGCCTCCCACCCCCGTGGCGATGCCGGTGCGTAACCGGTCAGTCGGTGTCGACGCGCCTCACCCGGTGGGCTGCACCCACTCCTGGGAACGACGGGTGGCGCCGATGGCCCATGCGTACGGCGGCGGGGTGCCATTGACGAGGTGGGCGCCCACGACGCGGGACTTGAGGATCCGCGGGTTGTGCGAGGCCACCGTGCGGGCGTTGCGCCAGTGCCGGTCCAGCCCCTCGGTCCGCGCGGTCGCCGAGGCACCCAACGCGTCGAAGAGGTCGCTGGTCGCCCGCAGCACCAGGTCGGACACGACCACCTGGGCGGCCGCCGACTCCAGCTCGCCGACCTCGACGGCCGCCGCCACCCGGTCCGGCCGCGCGGTCGCGAGGTCGGCCACCACCTGGAGGCTGGCGGCCACCCGGATCGTCGCCGCCTCGGCGGCGTACACCGCGGCACCGATGTCGCCGATCCGGGCGAGCACCTGGGCGTCGTCGCGCACCCGTGGGGCGTTGGCGTGGGAGTAGTTGCGGGTGCGCGCGCGGACCCGGTCGACGACGTCGTCGAGCGCGGCCCGGCCGATGCCCACCAGGGTGGCGAGGAGGTTGAGCTGGTAGAGGGCGGTCTGGAAGGGGAAGCGGTCCCCGAACGGCAGCACGTGTGCGGCCGGGACCCGCACGTTGTCGAAGGTGGTCGTGCCGCTGCCCGTGCCCTTCTGGCCGAAGCCGTCCCAGTCGTCCACGACCGTCACACCCGGGTGGCGCGTGTCCACGATGGCGATGGCGAAGTCGTCGTCCGCCTCGTCGGGGCGGTCCGGGGTGACGACCCGGACGTAGACGTCGGCCCACTCCGCGAAGATGCTGCCGGTCGTGTAGTACTTCGTGCCGTCGAGCCGGTGGTCGCCGCCCTCCAGCGGACGCAGCGTGGTGCGCTGCGTGTCGATGGTGGTCGAGCCGACCTCCGACCAGGCGTTGCCGGCGATCTCCCCGGCGACGAAGCGGTCGAACCACACCCGCTGGTCGTGGCCGCGGGCGTGCTGCCACAGGCGGTCCTCCGCGAGCGCGAAGTGCCCGCGGAAGGCCTGCGGCAGGTTGGCGTCGACGGAGGCGAGCTCGATCCACAGCTGCGTGAGCTCGGGGAGGGTCGCGCCTCGTCCGCCCAGCTCGGCGGGCACGCGGACCGCGCCGAACCCCGCCTCCTTGAGCAGGCGTACGGCGTCGACGGGCAGCGCGCCGTCCAGCTCACGCTGGAGGACCCCGCCACGGATCTCGTCGAGCAGGGGCTGCCACTCGGTGCGCAGTTGCCGCAGCAGGGGCGTGTCGTGGGCGGGTGCACCGACGGCGTGGCGCGCCTCGGGACGCGTGTCGAGCGTGGTCATGGTGTGGCTCCTCAGGTGTACCAGGTGGGCTCGGGGATCTCCCCGAGCAGGGCGTAGCGACCGACCTCGGCGCGCTTGTGGGCGATCGGGTCGTGCAGGCTGTGGGTGCGGATGTTGCGCCAGAAGATGTCGAGCCCCACCGAGCTCGCGGTCGCCCGCGCGCCGGTGACCTCGAAGATGCGACTGCCCACGTCGAGGCCCACGTCGATCGCGACCTGCTTGGCCGCCGCGATCACCACCGCCGCGCGGCCCCGCTCCTGCGGGGTGACGGTGTCGGCGTGCTCGTTGATCTGCTCGATCTCGCCGGCCGCCCGCTCGGCGAGGGCCTCGGCGGCCCACAGCCGCGACTGGAGGTCGCCGTACGTCTCCAGGACGTGGAACTCGTCGGAGCCGCGCTGCTTGACGTCCGGGGTGTAGGGCCACGGCCGGGTGCGCTCGCGGGTGTAGGCGGACGCGGTCGTCAACGCACCCTGGGCGATGCCGAGGTAGAGGTTCGCGAAGATCAGCTGGATCAGCGGGACATTGAGCGTGTTGTAGGTGCGCGGGACGAACGCCCAGCCGTCGGGCCCGTGGACGTAGCCGGCAGCCGACTCCCACCCGACCCGGACGCCGTCGATGGTGACGCCGCCGCTCTCGGTCAGGCGTTGGCCCAGGTTGTCCCAGTCGCCGTGGAAGCGGATGGCCGGCTGGTCGGTGGGCACGATGGCGAACACGTGCGCCTCGGTGCCCTCGATGATGCCCTCGAGCACGGTCACGTCCGAGATGCGCCCCCCGGTGGAGAAGGACTTGCGACCCGAGAAGACGAGCTCGTCACCCTCGATCCGGATGGTCAGGTCGTCGTCGCGCGGGTTCACGGCCCCACCGAAGAACCACTGCTCCACGGTCGCCGCCTGCTCCACCGCCTCGACCTGCTCCGGGGTGCCGACCAGGCGAGCGGCCCACGCCCAGAGGTAGTGGTAGCCGAGCAGCTGCCCGATCGAGCCGTCGCCGGCCGACACGGCGCGCACGACGCGCAGCGCCGTGGTCCAGTCCTGGCCCCCGCCGCCGTGCTCGGTGGGGCCGAGCAGGGTGACGAGCCCGGACTCCTTGAGCAGCCGCACCTCCGCGTGCGGGGGCTGGTTGGCCCGGTCCCGTTCGACCGCGTCCACCGCCAGCCGCGTCGCGACCTCGTGGGCGCGAGCGATCCAGTCCGAGGGAGTCCGCGGGGAGGCTCCAAACGGGGCGAGCACCGACTCGGGGGCAGGTGTGGTCACGGAGGACTCCTTCGCTGACAGCGGGACAGCGCCCGCTTCCGGGTTCTTGCAATGATGTTTGTACTGGTATTTATAGTGCTTTACTAGACTTTAGACAGGCGTGACCCCCGGACACCACGAGGGCGCGGCAGGTTTTCCCGGCCACGGGTGCGAGGCCGCACCCGGGCACCCACCGCTCGACCCCACCGCTCGACCCCACCCTCGGTCCACCCCCAGGAGCAGCCGGATGCGCATCGAACAGCTGGAGTACGTCGCGGCCGTCACCACCCACGGATCCCTGCGCCGGGCGAGCGAAGCGCTGCACATCTCACAGCCCGCCCTGAGCGAGGCGGTCACCAAGCTCGAGCGCGAGCTCGGCCTCACCCTGCTCGACCGGCACCGGTCGGGCTCGCGGATCAGCCGGGAGGGCCTCGACCTCCTCCAGCACATGACCGAGGTCCTGGAGTCGGTGGACCGGCTGCGCGAGGCGGCGGGCGACCAGGCGGTGCGTGCCCGACAGCTGCGCATCGGCACCGTCAACACCGCGAGCTCGACCCTGCTGGCCCCCGCCCTGCGGGACCTGCACGCGCGCCACGGCTCAGCCGGCGCCGAGGTCGTCAACGCCCAGCAGTCCGAGATCCACCAGCGCCTCGCCGAGGGCACCCTCGACCTGGGCCTGGTCAACGTGCTGCCCGGCGACGACGTCCCCGCCGGGCTGGTGGCGGGCGAGCTCATCCACGGCCAGCCCGTGGCCTGCCTGCGTACCGACCACCCGCTCGCCGCACTCGACGAGCTGACCGTGGAGCACCTGAGGGCCGAGCCCTTCGTGGGGATGCGGCCCGGCTACGTGATGCACCGTTACGCGCACCGCCTCTTCGACGGCAGCCTGCCCGCGACGACGTACTCGACGGACGGCGCCGAGATGGGGAAGGCGATGGTGGCCGAGGGGCTGGGCCTCGCGATCCTGCCCGACTTCTCGATCTCGGCCGACCCGCTCGTGGTGGCCGGGGTGATCACCACCCGGCCGATCCGCGGCGACGGCACGACGGTCTCGTTGCTCATGCTGCGTCGTCGGGCCGAGCACGTCCCGGCACCCCTGCGCCACCTCCAGGCCGCGCTGCTCCGGCACGCCGGCAGCTACCGGGGGGCGAGTGCCACGACAGCTCCAGGGGCGACAGGCGGAGCCGATCCCGTCCTCGGCAGAACCGTGCAGGGCGAGAGCCCCGCGGAGGGCACCGCGCCGAATTTGTCCAGTAACTTGATCACCATGGTCCAGTAGTGAGGACCACCCCAGCCGGGTCGTCGGCGCGTGAACCGTCGACGGTCCTCCGCGGGCGGACGTGGGCACGCGACCCGTCGACGTCCACCGCGGGCACCACGGGCGCGGGCCGGGAGGCGACCACCCGGCCCGCGCTTGCGGCGTACCGGATCGGCACGAACCCTCAGTAGGGTGCCGGTGTGGACCACGACCCCAGCAGCAGTGTCCGGATCGCCGTGCTCATCGACGCCGACAACACCTCACCGAAGTACGCAGAGGCGTTGCTCGAGGAGCTCGCCAAGTACGGCACCCCGACCATCAAGCGCGCGTACGGCGACTTCTCGTCCCAGCGACTGAGCGGCTGGACCCGCGAGCTCAACGCCCGCGCCATCCGCGCCATCCACCAGAACGCCTTCACCGTCGGCAAGAACTCCACCGACTCGGCGCTCATCATCGACGCGATGGACCTGTTGTACGCCGGCAACGTCGAGGCCTTCGCGCTGGTGAGCAGCGACTCCGACTTCACCGGTCTCGCCCTGCGGCTGCGCGAGTCCGGCAAGGTCGTCTACGGCCTCGGGCGCCAGCGCACCCCGCAGTCGCTGCAGAACGCCTGCGACCGGTTCATCGCCCTCGAGGTCCTGGGCGAGGAGTCCGCCGAGCCGGCCGGGTCCCGCGAGCCCGCCAGCAGCGCAGACGACTCCGGCCCGGTCGACCCCGGCGACGCGGACGACGCCCCGCAGCTCAACCTGGAGAGCGCCCTGACCCGCGCGGTCAACGCGACGGCCGACGACGAGGGCTGGACCACCGTGTCCGGTATCGGCAACCACCTCAGCCGCACGCAGGCGAGCTTCGACCCGCGCAACTTCGGGCACGCCAAGCTCTCGTCGCTGGTGGCGGCCCAGCCGTACCTCGAGTCGCGGACCGAGGGCCGCCAGATCCTGGTGCGGCTCAAGGGCCAGCCGGTGAAGGCCACGAACGACAAGACGGCGAACGACAAGACGGCGAACGACAAGACGGCGAACGACAAGGCGGCGAGCGACAAGGCGGCACCGGCGAAGTCCGCGGCCGCCAAGGCGGCGCCCACCAAGACCGCGCCCACCAAGACCGCGCCCGCGAAGGCCGCCGTGGCCACCAAGGCCACGCCCGCGAAGGCCGAGCCGGAGCCCGCCGCCCAGGAGCCCGCCGCCCAGGACGAGACCCCGGAGCAGGCCACCAAGGCCCCGGCGGCCAAGGCCACGAAGACCACCCGGACCAGGTCGAGGACGGCCAAGGCGACGAAGGCCGCGGAGGCCCCGGAGGCCGAGGAGCCGGCACCGGAGCCCGAGGTGACCCCGCCGAGCGTCACCGGCAGCGCGACCACCCGGCCGACGGTGACCAGGACCCAGCGGCGTACCCCGGTCAAGAAGGCGGCGGCGAAGAAGGCCTGACCTGACCGGAGGGGGCGGATCGGATCGGCAGGACGCGGTTCAGCGGGGGTAGGACTGCACGAACTCGGTCAGCCGCTTGAGTTGGTCGGGGTCGGTGCTGGGGATGACCCCGTGGCCGAGGTTGAAGATGTGCCCCTTCGCGGCCCGGCCCGCCTCGATGATCTCGCCGGCCCGGGCGGTCATCACCTCGGTCGGGGCGAAGACGAGGGTCGGGTCGAGGTTGCCCTGGACGACCTTGTCCCCCACGAGCGGGATGGCGTTCTCGAGCGGGGTGCGCCAGTCGACGCCCACGACGTCGGCCCCGGCCTGGCCCATCAGGCCGAGCAGGTTGGTGGTGCCGACGCCGAAGTGGATGCGCGGCACCCCGAGCTCGCCGGCGGCCGCCAGGACCCGGGCCGAGTGCGGCATCACGTGTGCGCGGTAGTCGGCGGGCGTCAGCGCCCCGGCCCACGAGTCGAAGAGCTGTACGGCGCTCGCCCCGGCCTCGACCTGGATGCGGAGGTACGTCGCGGCCATGCCGGCGATCTTGGTCATCAGCGCGTCCCACACATCGGGGGCGCCGAACATCATCGCCTTGGTCTTCGCGTGCTCCTTGGAGGGACCGCCCTCGACGAGGTACGACGCGACGGTGAACGGGGCCCCGGCGAAGCCGATCAGCGGGGTGCCGCCGAGCTCACCCACCAGGCCCTGGACCGCCTGGGTGATGAAGGGGACGTGGTCGGCCGTGAGGTCCTCGATCGCCGCGACGTCGGCCAGGGTGCGCACCGGCTGGGCCACCACCGGACCGACGCCCGGCTTGATGTCGAGGTCGACACCGACCGCCTTGAGCGGCAGCACGATGTCGGAGAAGAAGATGGCCGCGTCCACGCCGTACCGACGCACGGGCTGGAGGGTGATCTCGGTGACCATGTCGGGGTCCATGCAGGCGTCCAGCATCGCGGTGCCCTCGCGCAGCGCGAGGTACTCGGGCAGCGAGCGGCCGGCCTGACGCATGTACCAGACGGGGGTGTGACCGGGGTCCTCCCCACGCGCGGCTCGGAGGAACGGGCTGTTGGCGAGGCTGGTCACGCTGCGAATCCTCGCAGGTCAGGCGGCGTGGCGACACATCGTCGCGGGCCCCACCTGACCTACTGTGGAGCGCATGGTGGCCCGTCAGGAGTCGCACCCGGCAACGGGTGCCGCCGGTCCCGCGGAGTTCCGCGCGGCGGCAGAGCAGATGCGAGCCGCTGCGGTCCGTCCGGAGATCTTCTGCGAGGAGATGCCGGCCCCGCAGCGCATCGCCCCGTGGTCGACCGCACTGTCGGCCGACGTGACCGTCGACGAGGTGGACCTCGGCACCGGCCGCATCATCCTGCTCCACGACCCCGCCGGCAACGACGCCTGGGAGGGCACCTTCCGCTGCGTCGCCTACGCCCGCGCCGAGATCGACCCGGAGCTCATCAGCGACCCCATGCTCGCCGCCGTGGGCTGGACCTGGCTGACCGAGGCCCTCGACGCACACTCCGCGAAGTACGTCGCCGCCTCCGGCACCGTGACCAGCGTGGCCACCGAGAGCTTCGGCGGGATGGCCGACGAGGACGGCACGGCCCAGCTCGAGGTGCGCGCGTCCTGGACGCCGGTCACTGACGAGCTCGGCGTCCCCGACATGAGGGCGCACGTCGAGGCGTGGGCCGAGCTGCTGTGCACCGCCGTCGGCCTGCCGCCGGTGCCCGAGGGCGTCACCGCCATCCCGAGCCGGCGCGGTCAGCGCGGCTCCTGACGATGACCCGACGCCGAGCAACTCCCGAGCCCGAGACCGACCAGGTCGCGGATCCCGACGCTCCCGAGGCTCCCGAGGTCCCGCTGCTGACCCTGCGCGACGGACTCCCCGGGATCACCGACACCGAGGACGGGCTGGCCCGGGCGTGCAAGGCGCTCGCCGCGGCCACCGGCCCGGTGGCCATCGACGCCGAGCGGGCGTCGGGCTACCGCTACTCGGCACGCGCCTACCTCATCCAGCTGCGCCGGGAGGGTGCCGGCACCTGGCTGGTCGACCCGATCGCCTTCGAGTCGCTGGCGCCCCTGCAGGAGGCCCTCGCCGGCACCGAGTGGATCCTGCACGCGGCGACCCAGGACCTGCCCTGCCTGCGCGAGGTGGGCCTCGAGCCGACCTCGTTGTTCGACACCGAGCTCGCCGGCCGTCTGCTCGGCTATCCCCGCGTCGGGCTCGCCACCCTGGTCGAGACCCTGCTGGGCCAGCGGATGCGCAAGGAGCACTCCGCCGCCGACTGGTCCACGCGCCCGCTCCCCGAGGCGTGGCTGGAGTACGCCGCCCTCGACGTCGAGGTGCTCGTCGAGCTGCGCGACCTGATGGCCACCGAGCTCGAGGAGACCGGCAAGGCCGCCTGGGCGCGCCAGGAGTTCGACCACCTGCTCGGCTTCGAGCCCGCGGTGCGCCAGGAGGCGTGGCGCCGGGTCTCCGGCGTGCACAAGCTCCGCGGGCGCCGCTCGGTGGGGGCCGCCCGCGCCCTGTGGGAGGCGCGCGACGAGATCGCCTCACGTCGTGACGTCACGCCGGGCCGGGTCATCCCGGACGGCGCGATCGTGGCCGCCGCGGCCGCGCTGCCCACCGACCGTGGCGCGCTGCTCGGCACCCAGGGCTTCCACGGCCGGGGAGCCGACCGCTACGCCAACACGTGGGTGCGCACCATCCAGGCCGTGCTCGAGATGCCCGAGGACGACCTCCCGACCCGCGCCCCCCGCCAGGAGGGTCCCCCGCACCCGCGGATGTGGGCCGACCGCGACCCCGTGGCCGACCGCCGCTTCAAGGCTGCCCGCGCGGCGATGCTCACCCTCGCCGAGGAGCTCGGCCTGCCGGTGGAGAACCTGCTGACGCCCGACTTCGTGCGCCGCACGATGTGGACGCCGCCCACGACCCGCGAGCCCGCCGACCTCGCCGACGCCCTGCGCCRGCAGCTGCGCGACCTCGGCGCCCGCCCCTGGCAGGTCGAGCTGGTCACCGGCGCGCTGACCGGTGCGGTGCTGGTCGGGGACATCGAGCCGCCCGAGGCGACCGAGGACGAGCTCCTCGACGACGGGGCCGACGAGGACGCCTGACCGTCGGCCGGTCCTGCGCAGGTGCGCGGGACAGAGGCTGCGGTACCACCAGAGCTCGCGCACGTGCGCGAGCTGGCCATGTCCCGGACCGTCATTCACGCGCACGCGCACGACCGCCCACGCGGGACTCACTGCGACGGTGACTCGCTCGGATCCTCGTCGGGGCTGAGCACGGCCTTCGACGCCTCGTCGATCTGCTCGGTGGCCTGCTCGAGGTCGAGCACACCGGGGTCGGTGACCAGGTCGTCGATCATCGGGCCCACGGCGTCGGAGAGCTCCTCGCCGTTGTCCAGCAGCGGCGGGATCACCATGCCGCGGATCGCGGTGTTGAAGACCTTGGACGTGAGCGGCTGGCGGCCGGGGCCGAGGAACACCTCGGAGCCGGCGACCTCCGTGTTGGCGGGCACGATGTAGCCGGTCCGGGTGACCGTCTCGATGGCCGAGTCGGACACGGCGTAGGCCAGGAAGTCTGCGGCCTCGTTGACGTGCTCGGTGTCGGCGGAGATGCACAGGCCGTCGATGTCGCCGACCGTGGCCGACTCCTCGAGGGTCGGCATCGCTATGGTGTCGAAGGACAGCTCGGCGCGCTGGCGCAGGTCGGGCACCAGGTCACGGAAGCCCGCGATCATCGCCAGCTTGCCCTGGCGGAAGCGCTGGAGCGCCGAGCTCTCCTCGAGCTCGCTGGGGCTCGGGGTGAGGGCCGAGTCGCGCAGGACCGCCAACGTGCGGTCCAGGGCGTCGACGGTGGCATCGTCGGACAGGGCCAGGGACGTCGGGTCGTCGCTGTCGTCGAAGATCTTCCCGCCGCCGGAGTAGATGAACGGCGCCAGGCCCTGCAGCGTGGGCTCGATCCACACACCGTCGGCCGTGCCACGGCGGGTCGCGAACTGTGCGGCGGCGGTGAACTCGGCGAGGTTCCAGCGGGTGCGGTCGCCCTGCGCGTCCTCGCCGGGGACATCCAGCCCGCGCCGCTCCATCTTGTCGAAGTCGATGAGGTCGTCGTTGTAGTAGATGACCATCGGCGAGACCGAGTAGGCCATGCACTGGAGGTCGTCGTCGAGCGCGAACGCGTCGACGGCGTCGCGGGAGTAGCGGTCGCCGAAGTCGACGCCACGTTCGTCGAGCAGCTGGCTCACCGGCTGGGTGGCCTCGGCCTCGGTGAGGTGGCGCAGGTCGCGGCGCGAGGCCATGAAGACGTCGGGAGCCTCACCGGCCAGCACGGCCTCGAGGGCGGCCTCGTGGTCGGGCCAGGTCACCAGCTCGACCTTGCGGGTCGTGGAGCTGACGTTGAAGGCGTCGACGACCTGCTGGAACGCCGCGAGCTCGTCGGCGCTGCCGTAGGCGCCGAAGGTGAGCCGGGCGACCTCCGTGGGCGACGCGGTCGGCGAGTCGGTGGTCGCGCTGGCCCGCGGGGGCTCCGGGGAGCCGCCGTCGTCGCTGCACGCGGCCAGGCCGGCGCACAGGGTCATCGCGGTCGCTGCGGCTGCCAACCTCCGAAACATCGCCCGTGTCCTCCCGTCGTCGGGGACCCGCTCGTCGGGTCCCATCGTCACAGCGGTCGCAACCCTAGTGGGCGGCTGGGCACCGCCCACATCGCTAACGGTGCTGCTGCGCCGCCGCGACCACGTCGGCGAACAGCTGCGGGTCCAGGGCCGCCCCCTCGCGGCGTACGGCGTCGCGCCCCAGAGCGATGCGCCGGTCCAACCGGACCTCGCTCGGTCGGCGGTGGGAGTCCCAGCCGCCGGTGCCGACGTCCATCCAGTAGCGACCCCAGCGCGCMTCGTCGGCGGCGTCGCGGTCGTGGTCCTGGCTGCTCAGCATCAGGCCCGTCCAACCGCCGGCGGTCTCCTCGAGCACCAGCACCGGGCGGTCCTTGCCCTGGCTCGGGTCGTCCTCGTAGGGCACCCACGCCCACACGACCTCGCCGGGATCCGGCTCCCCGTCGGCCTCCGGGGCGTACGTCGACCGCGACGCCGGGGTCAGGAGGCGGACGAGCCGGTCGCGCAGCGAGGACATCCCCCGAGGATAGGGGGACGGTTCACGGAGTGCGCCGGGCCGGGAGCACCTCACGGCGCATGGCCGCTCGTAGCGGCTTATTTTGGGACCCGGGGCTTCCACAGTCCGGCGCACTCCGAGGTCGAGTGTAGGTCGTCAGTCCAGCGCGTGGCGCATTTCGAGGTGGCCCGCCGACTCCAGCTGCTCGGACAGCGTGAGCATCCTCACGGTGTCGTCGTGGCTGCTCCCCTGCGCTCCGGCGCGGCCGGTGGCCACGACCCGGGCGAAGGCCGCCGCACGCAGCAGGGTGACCGCGAAGTCCCCACCGGCGATGCCGCGCAGCGTCTCGTCGACCATGGCCTTGAGCTCCTCCGGGCCGGGCGGGTCGGCGACCCCGGCGACCACCCGGGCGACCTGGGCGCGGGACCGGCCGGCGTCGTACTCCCGGGAGACGGTGAGCGGCGAGGCGTGCACCCAGGCGCGCAGGACGTACAGGCGCCACAGGCTGCCGGCCAGGGTGTCGGGTGGGGCACCCGCCCAGACCTGGGCCAGCGTCTCCAGCCCCTCGGTCTCGGCGAGGTGGAGCACCCGGTCCACGACGGCCGGGTCGTCGGTGTCGCGGGCCCCCCGCACCAGCAGGGTCGCGGCACGGTCACCGGCCTCGCGGAGCAGGGCCGGGTCGRAGCCGCCCCCGAGGTCCTCGAAGAAGGACGCGCCCGGGGTGGCCGGCTTGTGGTGGCGGGGCTGGTCGGACACGCGCTCCAGCCTAGGCCTCAGGCAAGCGCCTTGCGGATCCGCTGGTCGCTCACCGCGTGCCGGGTGCCGAGGTGCTGGGCCCACAGCGAGACGCGGTACTCCTCCAGCATCCAGCGCACGGCCCGCTGCGACGCGCTCGCCGGGCGCCCGTCGGGCAGGGCGGCGACCTGGTGCAGCCAGGCGTCCTGGAGGTCGGCGATCTGGTCCATCAGCTGGCGGTCCCGGGCGACCTGGGAGTCGAGGCGCTCGCGGCGGTGCTGCACGGCGGCGAGGTAGCGCGGGATCTCCCGCAGCTGGGCGGCGCCCGCCTCCCCGACGAAGCCCGGCGCGATGAGGCGCCCCACCTGGGCGCGCATGTCGGTGAGCGCGGGCAGGGTGGCGAGCTCGGCCCGACCCGACAGCGCCCGGTCGGCGGCGCGCCAGGCGTCGAGCACCCGGATGGCGTCGTGGATGCCGGCCAGCAGCGCCGCGTCGTGGTCACGGCGCACCTGCGCCAGCAGCGCGTCGTACGACGCCTCGTCGCGCACCGTCGGGCGGGCGTCGACGACGTCCCCGACCACGGCGAGGCGCAGGTCCTCGACGAGGGCGGCGATGGAGGGGTACGGCGACCCGACGAGCGCGAGCTTGGCCCGCTGGTCGAGGCCGAGCCGGTCCACCGACGGTGCGGGACCCAGGGCCAGCAGCAGGAGTCGGCGTACGCCGAGCCGGTGCCGGGAGGCGGCCTCGTCGGCGGACGCGAAGACCTGGAGCCCGACGGTGGCGCCCTCGTCGACCAGCGCCGGGTGGCCGCGGACCTCGTGCCCGGCGCGGCGCTGGACGAAGGACTCCTCGATGGTGCCGAAGGTCCACGACGTCCGGCCGGTGGTGCTGACGCCAGAGTCGGCGGCCACGTCGGCGATGGCCTGCGCCAGCGAGGGCCGCAGCGGCTCCTTGAGCGACTCGAGGTCCTTGCCCCGGGCGGCCACGGTCCCGTCGTCGCCGACGACCCGGAAGGTCGGCTGGAGGTGCCCCGGCACCCGCGACCAGTCCCAGGCCTCGCGGGGGACGACCACGCCGGTGCTCGAGCGCAGGTAGCGCTCCAGGGCGTCCAGGATCGGCTCCTCCCCCGGGGGCGTGGCGGCCAGGAACTCGCGGGCCGTGTTGGGGGCGGGGACGAAGCTGACGCGCAGGTTCTTGGGCAGGCTGCGGATCAGCTCGGTGACCAGCTCCTCGCGCAGGCCCGGCACCAGCCACGAGAAGTCGCCGGCGTCGACCCGGTTGAGGGTGCTCACGGGCACCTCGATGGTGAGGCCGTCGTCGGCCGACCCCGGCTCGAAGTGGTAGCTGATGGGGAAGGTCAGGCCCTCCTCGTCGCTGTCGTGCCAGCTGGTCGGGAAGTCCGTCTGCCGGATCTCCTCGGCGCTCGCGTGGGTGAGCATCTCGGGGTCGAAGGTCAGCAGGTCGGGGCGCTCCTGGCGCTCCCGCTTCCACCACTGGTCGAAGTGGGCACCGCTCACGACGTCGGCGCCGACCCGGGCGTCGTAGAAGTCGAAGAGGGTGTGCTCGTCCACCACGATGTCGCGGCGCCGGGCCCGGTGCTCGAGCTCCTCGGCCTCCTCGAGCAGCCGCGCGTTGTCTGCGGCGAAGCGGTGCCGGGTTCGCCACTCGCCGTAGACGAGCGCGTGGCGGATGAAGAGCTCCCGGGCCAGGGCGGGGTCGACCTTGCCGTAGGTGACGAGGCGGTCGGCGACCAGCGGGACGCCGTACAGGGTGACCTTCTCGTGGGCCATGACGGCGGCCCGCTTGGCCGACCAGTGCGGCTCGGACCAGCTGCGCTTCACCAGGTGCGCGCCGAGGTGCTCGGCCCACTCCGGCTTGATGGCGGCGTTCTGGCGCGCCCAGAGCCGCGAGGTCTCGACCAGCTCGCCGGCCATGAGGAACTGCGGCTTGCGGCCCTTGAGGACGCTGCCGGGGAAGACGGCGAACCGGGCGCCGCGAGCGCCGACGTACTCCTGCATCGGGCGGCGCTCACCGGCGCGGGGCTTCTCGCGCTCCTCGAGGGCACCGATGTGGCTGAGGAGGCCGGAGAGCAGGGCCTGGTGGATGCCGTCGGCGTCGGGGACGTCGGCCGGCTGCCCGGCGTCGACCTTCATCTCCTTGCAGACCTGGCGCAGCTGGGACTCGAAGTCCTGCCACTCCCGGATGCGCAGGTAGTTGAGGTACTCGCGCTTGCACATCCGCCGGAAGGCGCTCGAGCTCAGCTCCCGCTGCTGCTGCTTCACGTGGCGCCACAGGTTGAGCCAGGTGAGGAAGTCCGACGTCTCGTCCTTGAAGCGGGCGTGCTGCTGGTCGGCCTGCGCCTGCTGCTCCGCCGGGCGCTCGCGCGGGTCCTGGAGGCTCAGCGCGGCCGCGATGACCACCACCTCGCGCACGCACCCCAGCCGCTTCGCCTCGAGGATCATCCGGCCCAGGCGCGGGTCGATCGGCAGCCTGGCCAGGCGGCGGCCGAGGTGGGTCAGGCGCGGCCCGTCCTGGGGGCGCCCGCCGCGTCGCCGCTGGTCGCTCGCGGGTTGTACGTCGAGGGGTGTCGGGACCTGCGGCTGCATCGCGCCGAGCTCCTCGAGCAGGTCGACGCCGGCGCGGACGTTGCGCTTGTCGGGCGGCTCGACGAAGGGGAACCGGGCGATGTCGCCCAGGCCCAGGGAGGTCATCTGGAGGATGACGCTGGCCAGGTTGGTGCGCAGGATCTCGGGGTCGGTGAACTCCGGGCGACCCTCGAAGTCCTCCTCGCTGTAGAGCCGGATCGCGATGCCCTCCGCGACACGGCCGCAGCGGCCCGAGCGCTGGTTGGCGCTGGCCTGGCTGATCGGCTCGATGGGCAGCCGCTGCACCTTGGTGCGCAGCGAGTAGCGCGAGATGCGCGCGACGCCGGTGTCCACGACGTACCGGATGCCGGGGACGGTCAGCGACGTCTCCGCGACGTTGGTGGCGAGCACGACGCGGCGGATCGTCGAGGGGTGCGAGCTGAAGACGCGGTGCTGCTCGGCGGCGGAGAGGCGGGAGTAGAGCGGGACGACCTCGAGGCGGTCGGACTGCAGGGCGGCGAGGGCGTCGGCGGTGTCGCGGATCTCCCGCTCGCCGGGCAGGAAGACGAGCACGTCGCCCGGCCCCTCCTGCGACAGCTCGCGGACGGCGTCGAGGATCGCCTCGGTCTGGTCGCGCTGGACCGGCTCACCCTCCTCGTCGGACTCGGGGAGCTCGAGCAGCGGGCGGTAGCGGACCTCGACGGGATAGGTACGCCCCGAGACCTCGACGACGGGTGCCTTGAAGTGCGCGGCGAAGCGGTCCACGTCGATGGTGGCCGAGGTGATGATGACCTTGAGGTCGGGGCGCTTGGGGAGCAGCCGGCGCAGGTAGCCGAGCAGGAAGTCGATGTTGAGGGACCGCTCGTGGGCCTCGTCGATGATGATCGTGTCGTACTTGCGCAGCTGGCGGTCGCGCTGCAGCTCGGCGAGCAGGATGCCGTCGGTCATCAGCTTGACCCGGCTCGAGCGGGAGGTCCGGTCGGTGAAGCGCACCTGGTAGCCGACGAGGTCCCCGAGCTCGGTGCCGAGCTCCTCGGCGATCCGCTCAGCGACCGAGCGCGCCGCGATCCGGCGGGGCTGCGTGTGGCCGATCAGCCGCCCCTCGGCGCCGCGACCGAGCTCGAGGCAGATCTTGGGCAGCTGGGTCGTCTTCCCCGAGCCGGTCTCGCCGGCGACGATGACCACCTGGTGGTCGCGGATGGCCGCAGCGATGTCCTCGCGGCGTGCGGAGACCGGGAGCTCGGCGGGGTAGGAGATCTGCACAACCCCGCCATTCTTCCGCACGGCCGCAACCGCTTTGCCCCCGCCCGTCTCTGGGCGTGGTCATCGCTGCCGCACAGGTGGCACACAGGTCCCGGCCGCACCCTCGACCCATGAACGACACGACCCCGCCCCCCTCGGACGAGACCGCCCCCATCGCCGGGCGGCGCCCACCGTCCGGGTCCGCCCCCGACCCCGCAGCGGCACCCACGCCGCCCCCCTCGCCTCCGGCGGCGGATGGTGCCCCCCTGCCGCCCACCCCCGCCGACCCGCCGCCCGCCGCGGCGTACGACGTCCCGCCCGCCCACGACC
>NZ_JBFUKA010000055.1:0-31877 GCF_056401085.1 Nocardioides sp. P4_G4 | reverse complement strand
ATCCAGGCGAGCATCTGCTTCTGCGCCGAGGGGGAGAAGCCGTCCCAGTGGTCGCGTGACCCGGGACGGGCGGCGAAGGCCGCGGCCAGGTCGTCGGGCACGACGCGGTCGTCGACGGCGTCCATGAGGGTCCAGTTCCCGTTGGCCCTGGCCGCGTCGACGGCGGCGCGACCGGGTGACTCCAGGCGACCCTCCGCCTCCAGGCGGGCGATCCGGTCCTTGTTGGGCCGGGTCCACACGCTGAGCGGACGCCGGGGCGCGAACCACATCCGCGTCCGCTCCTCGTCGACGGGCTTCTGGGTCGAGTCGACCCACCCCCAGCGCAGCGCCTCCACCACGCAGTCCTCATAGGAGACCGCGCGGTCAGCGGCCCGCCGGCGGGAGACCAGCCAGACGCCGCTGCCCCTGTCGTGGTGTGCGGCGAGCCACGCCGACCACTCCTCGACGGTCTGCGGCTCGACGTCCTCGGCCTCGTCCTGCACGCCCATGGAGCCAGCCTCGCACCGGTGGGTGGGGGAGTCGAGAGTCACCCTGAACATAGGTGAGGCTCACCTAACTTATGGCGTACGCTCCTTGTGTGTTCGCCAACTACCTGATCGGCCTCCGCGAGGGGCTGGAGGCCGCCCTCGTCGTCAGCATCCTCGTCGCCTATCTGGTGCGCTCCGAGCGACGCCACCTGCTGCCGCGCGTCTGGGCCGGCGTCGCCCTGGCGGTGGGGGTGAGCCTCGCCTTCGGGGCCCTGCTGACCTTCGGCCCGCGGGGGCTGACGTTCGAGGCCCAGGAGCTGATCGGCGGAAGCCTCTCCATCGTCGCCGTCGGCTTCGTGACCTGGATGGTCTTCTGGATGGCGTCGGCCGCCCGGGGGCTCGGCGCCGAGCTCCGCGGGCAGGTCGACCGGGCCGCCGAGGCCGGCCGCTGGTCGCTCGCGGTCGTGGCCATGCTGGCGGTGGGACGGGAGGGCCTGGAGACCGCGCTGTTCCTGTGGGCGGCGACCAACGCCGCGACCGACGGCTCCGGGGCCACCTGGGAGCCGCTCGCCGGCGCGGCGCTCGGGCTCCTCACCGCCGTCGTCCTCGGCTGGCTCATCTACCGCGGGGCGCTGAGCATCGACCTCAGCCGGTTCTTCACCTGGACCGGCGCCTTCCTCGTCGTGGTCGCCGCCGGCGTGCTCGCGTACGGCGTCCACGACCTGCAGGAGGCCGGCTTCCTGCCGGGGCTGCACACCCTGCTCTTCGACGTCTCGGCACAGGTCCCGCCGACCTCCTGGTACGGCACGCTCCTCAAGGGAGTCCTCAACTTCTCCCCGCAGACCACGGTGCTGGAGGGGGTCGCCTGGGTGCTCTACCTGGTGCCCGTGACGGCGGCCTTCCTGCTGGCCGTACGCCGCCGCCATCGGGCGATGGTCGCCCCGGCCCCGGCCCCGGCCCTCGCCCCCGTGGCCTGACCGCGTCCCGACCCGCACCGGCGGCGCGTCCGTCGAGAACGACCACCTTCGAGAACGAGGAAACCATGTCCCGCACCGCCACCGCCGCCGTCGTGCTGACCGGCGCCGCCCTGCTCGCCGGCTGCACCCAGAACGGCTCCGCAGCCGACCCCGGCGACCCGCGCGCGATCACCGTCGACTCCTCCGCCGACGCGTGCGACGTCTCGGCCACCGAGGCCCCCGCCGGCAAGCTCACCTTCTCGGTGCGCAACAGCGGCACCGACGTCACCGAGTTCTACCTGCTGGCCCAGGACGGTCTGCGGATCATGGGCGAGGTCGAGAACATCGGACCCGGGCTCACCCGCGACCTCACCGTGGTGGCTCCGGAGGGCGGCTACCTCACGGCATGCAAGCCCGGCATGGTGGGCGAGGGGATCCGCGCCGACTTCACCGCGACCCGGTCCGACGAGGACGTCGAGGTGTCGGCCGCGGACGCCGAGCTCGTCGACCGGGCCCTGGCCAACTACGGCGCCTACGTGGAGGACCAGACGGCCCAGCTCGTCGAGAAGACCAGGCAGTTCGTGACCCTCTACGCGGCCGGTGACGACGACGAGGCTCGGGCGCTCTACCCCGAGGCGCGCACCCACTGGGAGCGCATCGAGACGGTGGCCGAGTCCTTCGGCGACCTCGACCCCTTGATGGACGCCCGGGAGGCGGACCTCGCCGAGGGCGACTCGTGGACCGGCTGGCACCGGATCGAGAAGGACCTGTGGCCCGAGCGGGCCCGGGGCTACACGCCGCTCACCCACCGCGAGCGGGCGACGTACGCCGACGACCTGATGGCCAACACCGACACCCTGGCCGCCCGGGTCCCCGACCTCACCTACACCGTCGACCAGGTCGCCAACGGCTCGCGCGGCCTGCTCGACGAGGTCGCCACCGGCAAGGTCACCGGCGAGGAGGAGTACTGGTCGCGCACGGACCTGTGGGACTTCCAGGCCAACGTCGACGGCGCGCGCGTGGCCTTCGACGGGGTCGCGCCGATCGTGCAGCGCAACGACCCCGATCTCGCCGAGCAGGTCGACACCCGGTTCGAGCAGCTCCAGGCGCTGCTCGACACGACCCGTGAGGGAGACGGCTTCGTGTCCTACGACGAGCTGTCGCAGGACCAGGTCAAGCAGCTGTCCGACGCCGTGAACGCGCTCAGCGAGCCGCTGTCGCGCCTCGCCGCCGCGGTGGTCTGAGCCGTGGCCGGGGTCTCTCGTCGCCGCCTTCTCGGCGGGGTCGGCGCCGCCGGTGTCGGGGCCGCCGCCGTGGGCTTCGGGGCCGGCTGGGCTGCGCAGGCGGACGACGGGCCGACCGGCCCGGCCGTCGCCGCTTCCTACGACCTGTACGGCGACCACCAGGCCGGCATCACGACGCCGGTGCAGGACCGCCTGCACTTCGCGGCCTTCGACGTCCTCACCGAGGACCGCGACGAGCTGGTCGCGCTGCTGCAGGCATGGACCGTGGCCGCCGCCGAGATGATGGCGGGACGCCCGGCGGGGGAGGACGCGGCGTCGTACCTCTCCCCGCCGACCGACACGGGCGAGGCCGAGGGCCTCCCGGCGAGTCGGCTGACGATCACCTTCGGCTTCGGGGCCTCCCTCTTCGACGACCGGTTCGGCCTGTCCGGGAGGCGGCCCGCGGGGCTCGAGGCGCTGCCGCACTTCCCGGGCGACGCGCTGGACCCGACCCGCTCGGGCGGGGACCTGTGCGTCCAGGCGTGCGCCGACGACCCCCAGGTCGCGGTCCACGCCGTGCGCAACCTGGCCCGCATCGGCTTCGGCACGGTGGCCGTGCGCTGGTCCCAGCTCGGCTTCGGCAAGACGTCATCGACCACGCGCGAGGAGCAGACGCCACGCAACCTGTTCGGCTTCAAGGACGGCACGATGAACCTCACGGCGGACGAGGAGCTCGCCCTGGCCGAGCACGTGTGGGTCGACGACGGCACCTGGCTGACCGGTGGCTCCTACCTCGTCGCCCGCCGGATCGCGATGACCGTCGAGACGTGGGACCGGCAGTCCCTGGAGGAGCAGGAGCACGTGATCGGCCGCAGCAAGGCCGAGGGGGCGCCACTGTCGGGCGGTGGGGAGCGCACGGACCCCGACTTCGCCAGGGAGGGGAGCGACGGCCCGCTGGTCGACCCGGCCTCGCACGTCGCGCTGGCCCATCCGAGCCACAACGACGGCGTCCGGATGCTGCGCCGCGGCTACAGCTTCGTCGACGGCTCGACCTCGCTCGGCCGCCTCGACGCCGGGCTCTTCTTCCTGGCCTACGTCGTCGACCCGCGCACGCACTACGTCCCGATGCAGACACGCCTCGCGAGCCAGGACCTCCTCCAGGAGTACCTCCAGCACACCGGGTCCGGCCTCTTCGCGATCCCGTCCGGGGTCCGCCCGGGCGAGCACGTGGGCCAGGCGCTGTTCGCCTGAGCGGTCGCGCCGCTGCCGTGCGCACGCGGCGTACGGCACGATGAGCACATGAGCGACCGCACGCTGGAGCAGACCCGCGCCCTCGGAGTCGAGACGACGGGCATCGAGATCATCGACGAGGCCGACCGGACTGCGCGTCCCGCCGACCTCTTCTGGCCGTGGTTCGCGGCCAACGTGAGCGTCTTCGGGCTGAGCTACGCCTCGTTCATCCTGTACTTCGGGATCTCGTTCTGGCAGGGCGTGCTCGTCGCCGTGGTCGGGATCATCGTGTCCTTCCTGCTCTGCGGCCTCATCGCGGTGGCCGGCAAGCGGGGCTCGGCGCCGACGATGGTGCTGAGCCGCGCGGCGTTCGGCGTCGAGGGCCAGAAGCTGCCCGGCGTCATCTCCTGGCYCGTCTCCATCGGCTGGGAGACCTTTCTGTCGATCCTCGCCGTGCTGGCCACGGCCACGATCTTCGACCGCCTCGGCTGGGGCGGCGGCACCGGCACCAAGATCATCGCCACCGTCGTGGTGGCCTCGCTCATCGTCGCGGCCAGCGTCGCCGGCTACCACGTGATCATGCGGCTCCAGTCGTGGCTCACGTGGATCACCGGCATCGTCTCGGTCCTCTACATCGCGATGACCCTCGACGACGTCGACTGGTCGGCGGTGCAGGCCCTTCCGTCCGGCTCCTCGCAGGCCGTCATCGGGGCCCTGGTGATGGTGATGACCGGCTTCGGGCTCGGCTGGATCAACATCTCCGCCGACTGGTCGCGCTACCAGCGCCGCGATGCCTCCGGCCCGGCCATCGTGTTCTGGAACACCCTCGGCGGTGCCCTCGCCCCGCTCGTCCTGGTGGTCTTCGGCCTGGCGCTCGCGGGGTCCTCGCCCGAGATCCTCGACGGCGTGGCCGTGGACCCGATCGGCACCCTGGCCACGCTGCTCCCCACCTGGGCGCTGCTCCCGTTCCTGCTGGCGGCCGTGCTCGCGCTGGTCAGCGGGGCGGTGCTGGGCATCTACTCCTCGGGGCTCACGCTGCTCTCGCTCGGCGTGCGCCTCAAGCGCCCGCAGGCCGCCTTCGTGGACGGGGTGATCCTCACCCTCGGCACCGTCTACGTGGTCTTCGTGGCCGACAACTTCATCAACCCGTTCCAGAGCTTCCTCATCACGCTCGGCGTCCCGCTCGCCGCGTGGGCCGGGATCATGATCGCCGACATCGCGCTGCGCAAGCGCGACTACGACGACGTCGCGCTCTTCGACCGTGCCGGGCGCTACGGCGCGTTCGACTGGGTCTCCCTCGGCACCCTGGTCGTCGGCTCGGTCATCGGCTGGGGTCTGGTCGTCAACACGTTCTCCGACGACGCCTCGTGGAACAACTGGCAGGGCTACCTCCTCGGCCCGCTCGGCCTCGGCGGCAAGGACGGCGCCTGGGCCTACGCCAACCTCGGCGTGCTCGCCGCCCTGGTCCTCGGCTTCGCCGTCACGTACGTCGCCCGTCGCGGCACCGTCTCCCGTCAGGAGGCCGGGCCGACCGTCGACCTTGACCGCTCTGGCACGGTGGACGCATGAGTCTCATCGCCGTCGTCGGAGGCAACGGGCAGATCGCCCGGCTGCTGCACCCCCTGCTCGCGGAGCGGGGCCACACCCCGATCGCCCTGGTGCGCTCGGAGTCCTACCGTGCCGACCTCGAGGCGGTCGGCGCCGAGGTGCGCCTGCTCGACATCGAGCAGAGTGACGAGGAGGGCTTCGCCGCCGCCTTCGAGGGCGCCCACGCCGTGGTCTTCGCGGCCGGTGGTGGCGCGGACGGCAACGTCGAGCGCAAGCGCACCGTCGACCTCGAGGGGTCGCTCAAGTCCATCGCAGGAGCCAGGGCCGCCGGTATCTCCCGCTTCGTCCAGGTGTCGGCGATCAACGTCGACGAGCCCCTGCCCGACGACACCGAGCCGGTCTGGGCGGCGTACGTCGAGGCCAAGCGCGACGCCGACGCGGCCCTGCGCGACAGCGGGCTCGACTGGACGATCATCCGCCCCGGGCGGCTCACCGACGACGAGCCCACCGGCCGGGTGGAGCTGGGCGAGGACGTCGCCCGCAGCGAGGTGCCCCGCGCCGACGTGGCCGCCGTGATCGCGGAGGTCATCGACTCCGGTGCCGGCATCGGCGCCCAGTGGAACCTCGTCTCGGGCAGCACCCCGGTCGCCGACGAGGTCGCCCGCCTGGGCGCATGACGCTGCGGACGTCATACGCCCGGTGACGGGCACGGCTCCGTCCGCATGACGTCCGCCAGCAGCGGCTGGACCAAGGCCAGGACGAGCGCCAGCGCGGCCGAGGAGCCCCACAGCCACACCGGGTCCACCGCCAGCAACCGGGTCCCCACCAGCGGGGCGACCACCGATGCGACGCCCCAGCACGTGCCGTACGCCGCGAGGTAGCGCGCGCTGCCTCCGGGCGGCGCCAGCCCGGCGACCACCGCGAACGGGTGGCCGAGCAGCAGCATGTCCCCGACGCTCCACACGGCCACCGCGACGACGAACGCGCCCGTGCCGTTCGCCCCACCGGCGATGGCCATCCCCGCCGCCAGCAGGACGTAGCCCACCGTCATGGCCCGGAAGGGGCTCGGGGACCACTCCCGCGTGAGGCGCTGCGCCACCACCATGACCAGGGCGGAGACGGCGAGCAGCCAGCCCATCCGTCCGGCCGGCAGCCCCCGGGCGAGCAGCGTCAGGGGAAGACCGACCATGGCCTGCATGTAGAGGGTGGCGAACCCGGTCCCGGCCAGCCACATGAGCAGCAGACGGCGGTCCCGCCACGGGCTGCCGCGGCCCTCGGCCGGGGCCGGACCCGGGCCACCGGACGGCACGACCACGGCCACCACGCCCGCCGCGGCCAGGCACGACGCGGCGTCGGCCACGAGCAGCCAGCGCAGGTCGACCGCGGCGAGGGCGGCGGCGAGCAGGCCCGCAGCCACCCCTGCGACGGCGAGGGCCGTGCCCAGCAACGAGAAGGCGCGGGGCCGCTGCTCCGGGGGGCACAGGTCGGCGACGATCGCCTGGCTGGGCGGCTCGTAGAGCTCGAAGCACAGCCCCAGCAGGGTGATCGAGGCCGCGGCGGCGAGCAGGGTGGGGGAGCCGGCGAAGGCGAGCAGCGCGACCGCGCAGCCGACCAGGCCCAGCAGCATCGTCGGCCTGCGGCCCCACCGGTCGGCGAGGATCCCTCCGGCCAGCCGCGAGGGGATCGTGGCCACGCCGAACGACGCCACGACCAGGCCCGCCGTGGTCACCGACGTGGCGAAGTCCTCCACCAGGATCGCCGCCGTGAACGGCAGTGCGAAGGCCCCGAGCCGATTCACGGCCCGCGCCGCCACCAGGGCCCGGACGGTGCGGGGGAGTCCCGCCCGCACCTGGGTGTCGTCACTGGTGTCTGCGCTATCGTCAGTCATCACAGGCCCGACCGTACGACGACAGGAGTCACTGGTCAAATGTTGTTCGACAGTCACGTCTCGATCCTCCTCGACGCCGGGGTGGCCCTGGTCAACGCGACCACGCCCGGCCACGACGGCACCGAGGCGGTCGAGGCGCCCACGGGGCGGGCCCTCCAGGACGCGGTCCGGGGTGCGATCTCCCGGGAGGACTACCGGCCGACCGTCTCGCCCGCGACCGCCGGCGCCCTCGCAGAGGTCGCTGTCGACGTGCGCGCGGTCTACGTCGCCGCGGACGGGGGCGACCTCGATGCGGCCGCGTCGTTGGTCAACGACCTCCTCGACCGCACCGGGGCCCGCCCGAGGCTCACGCACACCGAGACGGGGTGGGACCTGCACTTCCACGGCCCCGACCGGACGGTCGCGCGGGGGTGGGCCGCGGGCCTCGCGGCGGGCCTCGCCCTGGCGCTGGGAAGCGACCGGAGCGGGCGCCTGGGCGTCTGTGCGGCCGATCCGTGCGACCGCGTCTTCACCGACACGTCCCGCAACGGCGGCCGTCGTTTCTGCTCCACCCGGTGCCAGAACCGCGTCAAGGCCGCCGCGCACCGCCACCGCGCCCGCTAGGGCGCCGGGTCTGCCCGGACCCCCCCGAGACGATGTCGGAGGCTCACCGGCGGTGGGCTAGGGTCGGGAGCGCACAGCGTCGTGCAGGCCCTCACCGCACCCGATCCAACGAGGAACACAGCTGTGACTTCACGTCCCGTCGTACTCATCGCCGAAGAGCTGAGCCCCGCCACCGTCGAGGCGCTCGGCCCGGACTTCGAGATCCGCCACTGCAACGGCGCCGACCGCGCCGAGCTCATCCCCGCGATCGCGGACGTCGATGCCATCCTGGTGCGCTCCGCGACCAAGGTCGACGCCGAGGCGCTCGCCGCCGCGCGCAACCTCAAGGTCGTCGCCCGCGCCGGGGTCGGCCTCGACAACGTCGACGTCAAGGCCTCCACCCAGGCCGGCGTCATGGTGGTCAACGCCCCGACCTCCAACATCGTCTCGGCCGCCGAGCTCGCCGTCGCGCTGATGCTCGCCGCCGCCCGCCACCTCAGCCCCGCCCACGCGGCGCTGAAGAACGGCGAGTGGAAGCGCTCGAAGTACACCGGCATCGAGCTCTACGAGAAGACCGTGGGCATCGTCGGCCTCGGCCGCATCGGCGTCCTCGTGGCCCAGCGCCTGTCGGCCTTCGGCATGAAGGTCATCGCCTACGACCCCTACGTCCAGGCCGGCCGTGCCGCCCAGATGGGCGTGCGGCTCGTCGACCTCGACACGCTCCTCGCCGAGGCCGACTTCATGAGCGTCCACCTGCCCAAGACCCCCGAGACGGTCGGCCTCATCGGCGCCGAGCAGCTCGCCCGGGCCAAGGGTTCGCTCGTGCTCGTCAACGCCGCCCGCGGTGGCATCGTCGACGAGGCCGCCCTGTACGACGCGCTGAAGACCGGTCAGATCGCTGCCGCCGGGATCGACGTCTTCGCCAAGGAGCCGTGCACCGACAGCCCGCTCTTCGAGCTGGAGAACGTCGTGGCCACCCCGCACCTGGGTGCGTCGACCGACGAGGCCCAGGAGAAGGCCGGCATCGCCGTGGCCAGGTCCGTGCGCCTCGCCCTGTCCGGCGAGCTGGTCCCCGACGCGGTCAACGTCCAGGGCGGCGTCATCGCCGAGGACGTGCGCCCCGGGATCCCGCTCACCGAGAAGCTCGGCCGCGTCTTCACCGCCCTCGCCGGCGAGGTGGCCCAGCAGATCGACGTCGAGGTCCGTGGCGAGATCACCGAGTTCGACGTCAAGGTGCTCGAGCTGGCGGCCCTCAAGGGCGTCTTCTCCGACATCGTCGAGGACCAGGTGTCCTACGTGAACGCGCCGCTGCTCGCGGCCGAGCGCGGCACCGCCGTACGCCTGGTGACCGAGGCCGAGAGCCCCGACCACCGCAACCTCATCACGATCCGCGGCACGCTGGCCGACGGGTCGCAGGTCTCCGCGAGCGGCACGCTCGTCGGGATCAACCAGAAGGAGCGGATCGTCGAGGTCAACGGCTTCGACATCGACATCGAGCCGACCGACCACCTGGCGTTCTTCACCTACGCCGACCGCCCCGGGATGATCGGCACCGTCGGTCGCATCCTCGGCGATGCGTCGGTCAACATCGCCGGCATGCAGGTCTCGCGCACCGACAAGGGCGGCGAGGCCCTGGTCGCGCTGTCCGTCGACACGGCCATCCCGGCCGAGACGCTGGCCGAGATCGGCTCCGCGATCGACGCGGTGTCGGTCCGCGCCGTCGACCTGGACTGAGCCTCCCCTTCTGGGGTAGTCCGTGACGTTCGGACGCCTTGGACCCCCAGGACGAGGTCCGTTCGTCACGGACTACACCGGTGTCAGGCGACGGTGAGGCGGTTCGTCGCCTCGCCGTCGCCGACACGTCCGTGGGCCACCACGTCCCAGGCGTCACGGAGCCGGTCCACGGCCGTCTCCAGCTCGTCGGTCGAGCGGGTCCACGGGATCCGCACGTGGTGCTCGAGGCCGCCCTCGACGGCGAACACCCGGCCCGCGGCGACCACGACGCCGCGACGCTCCGCCTCGGCGACCAGGGCCGACGCCCGCGGCTGCGGGAGCCGGCACCACACGGCCAGCCCGCCGCCGGGGCGCACGAAGTCCCACGACGGGAGCCGGGTGGCCAGCCCGTCGAGCAGGACCTCGCGCTGGGTCCGCAGCCGTGAGCGGTTGGCCGCCCACACCGCGTGCCGGTGCTCGAGCAGGTGCAGCAGGGCCAGCTGCTCCACGAGCGGAGCGCCCAGGTCGAGGCTCATCCGGGCGTGCAGCAGCTGCGGCACCATCGTCTCCGGGACCCGCAGCCAGCCCAGCCGCAGGCCGCCCCAGAACTGCTTGCTCGCGCTGCCGATCGTCACCGTGCCGGGCAGGTACGCCGCGAACGGTGCCGGCATCGCCTGGCCGTCCAGCGCCAGCGCCTGGTGGGCCTCGTCCACGACCGGGACCACCCGGGCACGACGCAGGGTGGCGGCGTACTCCTCACGCTGCGCGTCGGTCATCAGGTTGCCCGTGGGGTTCTGGAAGTCCGGCACCAGGTAGGCCAGCCGTGGCGCGGCCTGGCGGATGATCGCCGCCGTGGCCGCGATGTCCCACCCGCCCGGGTCGACCGGTGCGGGCACGAGCCGGGCGCTGCGGTGGCTGAGCGCCTGGGTGGCGTTGGGGTAGACGGGGTCCTCGACCACCACGCGGTCACCGGGCGCGGTGAGCGCCTGCGCGACGATCGCCGCCGCCCCCAGGGCGCCGGCCGTGATGATGATCTGCCCGGGAGTCGTGGGCAGGCCGCGCTCGTCGTACGTCGCCGCGACGGCGGCCTGGAGTCGGGGGAGCCCGGCGGGGTAGTAGCCGTGGCTGGAGAGGTACGCCGGCAGCTCGCCGACCGCAGCGTCGTACGCCGCCGCGACGCCGGCCGGGGCGCTCGGGGCGGCGCAGTTGAGGTCGATGACGTCGGGGTCCTGCGACCACGGGGCGAAGACCCGGTCGGTGACCGACTCGGCGCGCAGCGGCAGCCGGGTGACGGTCCCGGAGCCGCGGCGGGACTCGGCGTAGTCGCGGTCGCGCAGCTCGGCGTACGCCCGGGTGATCGTGGTGCGGCTGAGTCCGAGCGCGGTGGTGAGGTCGCGCTCGCTGGGCAGCCGGGTGGCCGCCGGGATCCGCCCCTCGCCGATGAGCAGGCGCAGCTGCTCGGCCAGCTCGACGTACAGCGGGCGCTCGTCGGAGCCGAGCGGTCCGACGAGGGTGGCCACGCGAGTTGCGGTGATGGTGCGGCTCATGCAGTCCACTGTCCCACGATTGGCCATCGAGAAGAAGGCCAATTACGGGCAGACTGGATCCATGAGCAGCACCACCGCGCCCCGCGTGCGTCCCGCCCTCCTCGATCTCGGCCCGATCGCCCAACTCCGTGCCGGGCGGCTCGGCCGTCGGCTGCCGCAGCTGCTGGTGGGCCTCGCGCTGTACGGCGCGTCGCTGGCCATGATGGTCCGCGGTGCGCTCGGCCTGTCCCCGTGGGACGTCCTGCACTCGGGCTTCATCCGCCACGTGCCGATGACCATCGGGCAGGCCGTCGTGCTGCTGAGCTTCGTCGTGCTGCTGCTGTGGATCCCGCTGCGCGAGAAGCCGGGGATCGGCACGGTGGCCAACGCCCTGCTCGTCGGGCTGGCCGCGGACGCGACCCTGGCCGTGCTCGTCGAGCCCGACTCGCTGGCGTTCCGGCTCGCCCTGATGCTCGGGGGACTCGTCCTCAACGCGCTGGCCACGGCGCTCTACATCGGCTCCCAGTTCGGCAGGGGGCCGCGCGACGGGCTGATGACGGGCATCGCGCGTCGGACCGGGCTGTCGCTGCGGCTGGTGCGCACCGGGATCGAGGTCACCGTCGTGGTGATCGGCCTGCTCCTCGGGGGAGCGCTGGGGGTGGGGACGGTGCTGTACGCGCTGGCGATCGGGCCGCTGGCCCAGCTCATGCTTCCCTGGTGGACGGTCGAGCTGCCCGAGGACCGGAGCCTCGTGCGACGAGGAACGACAGCACCGCACCGCTGATCGCCAGGGACACCCACGCACCCCAACCCGGGAAGAGCAGGGGAAGTCCCGAGAGCAGCCACACGTCCAGCCCACGGAACAGGCTGCCCATGAGCCCGGTCGGCACGCCGCCCGCCGGGGTCGAGACCAGCGGCTTGGCGTAGTCGGGGGGTGCCGCCGTCACCCAGCGCGCCGACGCGGCGAGTGCCGAGACCCCGCAGGCCAGCGCCAGGACCGCGGTGTCGGCGGGGACGCCCCCCGACAGGGCTCCGACCGTCCCGGCCGCGTAGACGAGCATGCCGACGCCCGGCACCACGAGGTGTGCCGACCGCAGCTCCGGGTGCGTGAACGGCAGCATCCGGGCCAGGCCGTCGGTGCGGGTGACCACCCGAAGCCCCGAGCACAGGGCCGGCCCGGCGAGCAGGCCGCCGAGGGTGACCACCAGGGCGGTCGCGCGCCCCGTGCCGGCCGAGGCCGCGGCGTACGGGACGAGGGCCATGCCCGCCAGCACCAGCCACGGCTGCGGTGACCGGAGCACGCGTCGGGCGTCGCGGTGCACCAGCGCCCACCAGCCGCTGGGCCCGCCCCGGTGGGTCGTGACGTGGGCGCCCTTGCCCCAGCGACGTGCGAGGAGGACGTCGTACATGAGGCCGAGGTCGAGCGACGACAGGGCACCGGACAGGCTGGGGGAGAGGTGCTCGGTGCGCGCCAGCACGCGTCGCGACACGGTCGGCAGCGCGCGTGCGACCCACGCGACCCCGACGACACCCACCACCGACGCGACGACCGCCACGCCGGCGACGACGGTCCACGGCGGGGTGGCGGGCAGGGCCAGGCGACCGGTGGCGGCCAGGCCGAGGAGCAGCCAGGTCGTGACCRCGAGGACCCAGGTCGTCGCCCTGGCCAGGCCGTCCTCGCGGACCTGCGAGCGCGTCGCCCAGGCGACGGCCGCGGTGCAGGAGGCGACACCGGCCGCCACGTAGAGGGCGGCGACGCCGACGCCGAGCCCACCCAGGACGGCGGGCGCCAGCAGGCCGATCGCCGAGACGGCCGCCGCCACGGTGACGGCACGGCCGAGCGCCGGCCGGAGCAGGTCGCCGCGGTCCACCGGGCTGCTCACCACCCAGCCGTTCATGGCCGGCGGGCTGAAGACCGGGCCGAGCAGCCGCGCACCGGCGAGCGTGAGCACGACGAGGCCGAGCGCGGTCACCCACGGCGCCACCTCGCGCACCTGCGCGCACGTGTCCACGCAGGTGCTGTCGGCCAGCCTGCGGAGGTTGACCACCACGCTCCCGGCCATCGAGCCGACCATCACGACCGTGAACACGGCCACGTAGGCGTCGCCCAGGACCTCCCACACGTGCAGCTCGGCCCGCCCCCGGCGCCACTCCCGGACCTGGGCGCGCACCTCCCTGGCGGTGGGTGGAGGTGCCAGGTCAGTCGTCACCGGGGTCCCCGGTCGCAGGTGACGGGTCCCCGAGTCGTACGACGCGGTCGCAGGCGCGGGCGACCAGGTCGGGGTCGTGGCTGACCAGCAGCACGCCCCGCCCGGCGGCCTTCTCCTCGAGGAGCCGGGTGGCGAGCCAGGCGACCCCCTCCACGTCCAGGCGCTGCTCCGGCTCGTCCAGCACCACCAGCCGGCGGGGTCGCACCAGCACCGATGCCAGGGCCAGCCTGCGGCGCTGCCCGGACGACAGCGTGGACGGCAGCTGGCCCGACACGTCCATCAGCCCCACCTCGTGCAGCACGACGTCGACCAGGTCCTCGGCGTCGTCCTGGCCGTGGGCCCGCGCCATCAGGTCCAGGTGCTCCACGACGCTGAGGTCGGGGAAGAAGTCGATGTCGTCCATGACGACGGCCAGGTCGCGGCGGACGTCGGCGCGTCGCTCGTCGAGCACGGTGCCGCCCAGGGTGACGGTGCCGGCATCCGCCTCGTCGCTTCCGACGATGCAGCGCAGCAGGGTGGACTTGCCGCTCCCGTTGGGGCCGACGATGCCGACCACCTCACCCTCGGCGACGTCGAGGTCGATCCGGTCGAGCACGACGCGCTGCCCGAAGACCCGCGTCAGCCCGCGCACGCTCAGGAGATCCCCCATACCGACATCCAACCAGCCGGGGGGAACGCCCGGCCGTGTCAGCGGCGCGTGGCGATCAACGCCGAGGCGTCGGGCGCGATCATCACCTCGACAGCGGTGAAGCGCTCGTCGGTGAGCCACTCCTCGCGCAGGGTGTCCACGCGG
Organism: Nocardioides sp. P4_G4; assembly: GCF_056401085.1. Classification (NCBI taxonomy): domain Bacteria; kingdom Bacillati; phylum Actinomycetota; class Actinomycetes; order Propionibacteriales; family Nocardioidaceae; genus Nocardioides; species Nocardioides sp. P4_G4. The sequence continues at coordinate 17,741 of NZ_JBFUKA010000055.1, read as the reverse complement.
CCGTAGGTGATGGGGGGCCACATCTCGCAGGGCGTGAAGTCGTCGAGCACGACGATGCCGCCGGGCTCCAGCAGGTCGACGACGGCGTCGACGCGCACCGCGTCCGGCTCACCGCTGTCGAGGAAGACCAGCGAGTAGGGGCCGCGCTCGTGCAGCAGCGACCAGTCGGCCTCCAGCACCTCGACGTGGTCGTCCTCGCGGAAGATCTCCGCCGCGGCGGTGGCCAACCGGGGGTCCCGCTCGGCGGTGAGGATGTGGGCGCCGTTGCGTACGCCGCTGCGCAGCCAGGCCGTGCCGACCCCGCAGCCGGTGCCGAACTCGGCCATGGTGCCGCCCCGGGTGGCGGCCAGGGTCGCCAGCAGCCGACCGGTCTCGTTGCGGCAGAAGGACACGTAGCCCGCCTTGCGGCACACGTCGAAGGCGCGGGACACGATCTCGGGCAGCTCGGGTGGGGCACTCATGAGGTCGCCGAGTCTTTCACGGCCGGGCCGCCGTCTCGCATCGTGAACGGTTCGTCGCATCTTGGTGCGCCGGAGCGGGGCGCGGCGTACCGTCGGTCTCACCATGCGGAGCCAGCTCGTACTCATCGACTGCCGCGGCGAGGCCTGACCGAGGCCACCTCGCCGCGGTGTTCGGCGTTGCAGTGGCCTCGGGATCAAGTTCCAGGCCCTGACGCCCCGCGGCGGTCCCGCTCCCAGCTCCATCTCGCGCGATCCGCAGTCCGCTGGTTATCCCGTCCTCGTGTGATCCACGAGTCGTCGCCGCCCCGCCCGGGGCGTCGGGCCGCACCACCCGCCCCCGACGACCCACGATCCACGACCTACGGAGACAGCCATGTACGACATGTACCCCGACTGGGGACCCGCCAGCCACCACCCGGAGAACCCGCGCAGCCAGGAGGCCATCACCGCCGCCGTCCAGGCCTCGCTTGACCTGCGAGACAACGGCGGGCGCACGCCCGAGGACAACTAGATTCGCCGCATGAGCACCGACACCACCAGCACGCCCGCCTCGGGCACCGTCACCCTCGCCGTCATCCCCGGCGACGGCATCGGGCAGGAGGTGACCCCCGAGGCCCTCAAGGTCCTCGAGGCGGTCGACGTGCCGGTGAAGTTCGAGCAGACGCACTACGCCCTCGGTGCGGAGAACTACCTCGCCACCGGCGAGGTGCTGCCGGACACCGTCCTGGCCGAGATCCGCGAGCACGACGCGATCCTGCTCGGGGCCGTCGGCGGCAGGCCCAACGACCCGAACCTGCCGCCCGGCATCCTCGAGCGAGGGCTGCTGCTCAAGCTCCGCTTCGAGCTCGACCACTACGTCAACCTGCGCCCGTCGCGGCTCTTCCCGGGCACACCCAGCCCGCTCGCCCGCTACCAGTCCGACGCCGGGGGCGAGATCGACTTCGTGGTCGTGCGCGAGGGCACCGAGGGCCCCTACACGGGCAACGGCGGCGCCCTGCGCGTCGGCACCCCGGCCGAGGTCGCCACCGAGGTCAGCGTCAACACGGCGTACGGCGTGGAGCGCGTCGTCCGCGACGCGTTCGCCCGCGCCCGTCGCCGCCCGCGCTGGCACCTCACCCTGGTCCACAAGACCAACGTGCTCGTCCACGCCGGCTCGGTGTGGTGGCGGATCTTCGACCAGGTCGCCACCGAGTTCCCCGACGTGACCACCGACTACATGCACATCGACGCCGCGATGATCCACATGACGGTCGACCCGAGCCGCTTCGACGTGATCGTCACCGACAACCTCTTCGGCGACATCATCACCGACCTGGCCGCCGCCATCACCGGTGGTATCGGCCTGGCCGCCTCCGGCAACGTCAACCCCGACCGGACCGCGCCGTCGATGTTCGAGCCCGTGCACGGCTCCGCCCCCGACATCGCCGGGCAGCAGAAGGCCGACCCCACCGCCGCGATCCTCTCGACGTCGCTGCTGCTCGACCACCTCGGTCACCCCGAGGCCGCGGCAGCCGTCGAGGCGGCCGTGCTCGCCGACCTGGCGGAGCGCACTCCCGGGACCACGCGGCGTACCAGCGAGGTCGGCGACGCCGTCGCCGCCCGGCTCTGAGCAGTGCGGCTAGCCTGACGTCATGGACATCAGCACGACCGCCAACGACCGGCCCGTCGACGACGCCCGGCTGGCCGAGATCCACGCCAACCCGGGCTTCGGCACGTACTTCACCGACCACATGTTCACGGCCGAGTGGACCCCCGACCTGGGCTGGCACGCCGCCCGGATCACGCCCTACGGCCCGCTGACCCTCGACCCCGCCACCGCGGTCCTGCACTACGCGCAGGAGACCTTCGAAGGCATGAAGGCCTACCGCCACCCCGACGGCACGGTCTGGACCTTCCGGCCCGAGGAGAACGCCAAGCGGATGGCGCGCTCCAGCAAGCGGCTCGCGTTCCCGGTGCTCGACCCCGACGACTTCGTCGCCGCGGTGGACGCTCTCGTGGGCGCCGACCAGCGCTGGGTGCCCGACAACTCCGACGGGGGCGAGAAGAGCCTCTACCTGCGGCCCTTCATGTTCGCCTCCGAGGTGTTCCTCGGGGTCCGACCCGCGCAGCACGTGACCTTCATGGTCATCGCCTCGCCGGCCGGCGCCTACTTCAAGGGCGGCGTCAAGCCGGTCACGCTCTGGCTGACCGAGGACTACACCCGCGCCGGCCGCGGCGGCATGGGGGCGGCCAAGACCGGCGGCAACTACGCCAGCTCGCTCGTCGCCCAGCAGCAGGCCACCGCCCAGGGCTGCGACCAGGTCGTGTTCCTCGACGCCCAGGAGGGCACCTACGTCGAGGAGCTCGGCGGGATGAACCTCTACTTCGTCCACGCCGACGGCCGGATCGTCACGCCCGCCACCGGCACCATCCTCGAGGGGATCACCCGGGCCTCCATCATCGAGCTGGCCGGCAAGCTCGGCCACCAGGTCGAGGAGCGCAGGTTCTCCATCGACGAGTGGCGCGACGGGGTCTCCAGCGGCGACATCGTCGAGATCTTCGCCTGCGGCACCGCGGCCGTGGTCACGCCCGTGGGCTCGCTCAAGTGGGACGGCGGCGAGGCACCCGCCCCGGCGTCGACCGACCTGACCATGCGCATCCGCAAGGAGCTGGTCGACATCCAGCTCGGCCGGGCCGACGACACCTTCGGGTGGATGCACCGGGTCGTCTGAGGCAGCAGGCAGTCTGATGCAGCAGTTCGTGTGAGGCAGCAGGTCGGCTGACGAGAGGTTCCGCAGGACGTGCCGGGGGGCACGAGGGGAGCGAGACCGTGGACGAGGTGGCGCAGGGGACCACCGGCTCGACGACGCTCGCCCGCCTGCTCTGGGCACGCGCGGACGCCTCGCCCGACGGGGTGGCCCTGCACCACGTCGTACGCACTCCCGGGCGGGAGGCCACCGAGGAGGTGACCTGGACCGGGACCCGCGCACTGGTCGAACCTCTCGCGGCCGGGCTCGTCGGGCTGGGCGTGGAGCCGGGGGACCGGGTCGTGATCCTGTCCCGGACGCGTGTCGACTGGGTGCTGGCGCACTGGGCGATCCTGTGCGCGGGCGCGGTGACGGTGGCCGTCCACCCCGACGACGGTCCGCCCGAGCTCGCGCACCGTGTCGACGACTCCCGGGCCGTGGTCGTCGTGGCCGAGGACCGCTCCCAGGTGGAGAAGCTGCGCGTGGTGCGGGGCGACATCCGCGGGGTGCGCCGCGTCGTGCAGCTCGACGGCGACTACCCCGACCGCCGGGTGATGACGTTCGAGTCGCTGCTGACCGAGGGCGAGGAGCTGCTGGCCGGCGACCCCTCGGCCATCGGCCGGCGCATCGAGGCCCTGGACCCCGAGGCACTCGCGACCGTGCTCTACGCCGGCGGTGCGACGGGCTCGTCCGTCGGGGTCCGCCGCACGCACGCCGCCTGGGTGGCCGACGGCGCGTACCTGCCCGGGGCAGCCACGAGCGGCGTCCGGCGGCTGGACGCCCCGATGACCGAGGCGCGGGCGCACCGGCTCCTCGCCCGCCACCTGGCCCACGGGCTCGGGACGTCCGTCGACGGCCGGGCCGACGGGTCGTCGGAGCCCCGCGGCCCCGGTGGCGCCGACATGCCGCTCGGCGGGGTCGACGCCGGGTAATCTCCGTCCGTGACCACGTCCCGTCCCGAGCAGGCGCCCCCCGGTCTGAGGGTGGGCGGCTACGAGCTGCTGACGCGCCTCGGCGAGGGCGGCATGGGTGTCGTGCACCTGGCCCGTCGGCCCGGCGGCGAGCGGGTGGCGCTCAAGGTGCTGCGCCCGCACATCGTCGGTGACGACGAGGCCCGCCACCGGCTGGCCCGGGAGGTCAGCAGCCTCACCCGCATCAGGAGCCGGCGGGTCGCCGAGATCGTCGACGCCGACCCGTGGGGCGACATCCCGTTCGTGGCCACCCGCTACGTGCCCGGGCTGTCCCTGCACGACCACGTGCACGAGGAGGGGCCGCTCACCGGCGCCGACCTCGTCTGGGCCGCGAGCTGCCTCGCGGAGGCGCTGGCCGCCGTGCACGACGTCGGGGTGCTGCACCGCGACATCAAGCCCTCCAACGTGCTCATGGAGGGCCGCACCCCGATCCTCATCGACTTCGGTCTGGCCCGCGTGGCCGACGACCCCAAGCTCACCCACACCGGCTGGCTGCTCGGCACGCCCGGTTACCTCGCCCCCGAGATCCTGTACGGCGACGACGCCACGGCCGCGTCCGACGTGCACTCCTGGGCGGCGACCGTGGCCTTCGCCGGCACCGGTCGCCCGCCCTTCGGCCGGGGTCCGTCGGTGGCGGTCATGGACCGCGTCCGGCGCGGCGAGCACGACCTGTCCGACCTCGACCCGGTGCTCCGGCCCGCGATCGAGGAGGCCCTGGACCCCGATCCCGCCCGCCGTCCGTCGCTGCCGGAGCTGCGGCAGTGGCTGGCCCGCCTGCTGCCCGGCGCGGTGGACCGTGAGCCCGACCCGTTCACCGTGCCGCTGGCCGTCGCCTCCCTGGCGCCGGCCCACGACACGACCGAGGTGGTMGAGCGCCGGACCGCCGGTGGCATCCTGCGCGGGGACGAGCCCCGCTCCTACGGGTCCGACCCCTACGGGTCCGACCCCTACCTTCGGTCCACCCGCGTCCTGCCCGAGGACGGGGACACCGAGACCATCCGCGAGCCCGGGGCCGGGACGACGTCCCCCTGGGCGCCRCCGCCGCGCGTCGGGGGGCTCGAGCGCTTCCGACGAGCGGTGCTCGTCCTCGCGGGAGCCGCCGTCGTGGGCGCCGCCGTCGCGGTCGCGCCGTACCTCACCGCGCTCCTGCTGGCCGTCGTCGCCTGGCTGCTGCGCAGCGGCTCGCTGGCCGGCAGCGCGGCGGGGGCGAGGCGTCAGGTGCGGGGCGCCAAGTGGTACGACGCCCCCCAGCTGCTCGTCGCCACCCCGTGGCACGTCCTGGCTGCGGTCCCCGGCGTCCTGCTCCTCCTGTCGTGGAGCCTGGGGCTGGCGCTGGCGGCCGCGCTGCTGTGCTTCGCCGCGGGGTTGTCGCTCACGCCCAGCCTGGGAGGCATCGGCCTGGTGCTCGCCCTCGCCATGTGGTGGGGGCCGGGGAGCTCACGCCTGCGGGGCCCGGTGCGGCGCATCAGCCACCCGGTCGCCGCCCGCGGCGTGCCGTGGTTCCTCGCCACCGTGGCGCTCGTGGCCGCGGCCACCGGCCTCGCTGCGACCGTCACCAGCAACGGCACCGAGTGGGCACCCGCGAGCGACCGGCCGTTCGCCGACGTCAGCCTGCCGAGCTGGCTCTAGCCGCTGCGGCCGCCCGGTCGCGGGTGAGGTAGCCGATGGCGAGCCCGATGGCCACGCCGATGACGGTCTCCACGCCGCGGTCGAGCAGCAGCACGCTGGCCGGGGTCGGCGCGGCCAGGTGCACCATCAGCAGGGCGAGCGGCGTGATGGCCACCAGGGCGAGCGCGTAGTTGCGCCCCACCAGCAGCTCCGCGGCGCACTGCAGCGCCACCACGGTGAGGATGAGCACCAGCCCGGCGGGGTCGAGGGCGAAGAAGACCGCCGCCACGCCGAGGCCGACGAGGGTGCCGATGATCCGGTGCAGGACACGCACCACCTGTGCGGCGGGACGGGTGGCCGCGAGCGGCACCACCGCCGAGACCATCGCCCAGTAGGGGTGCCCGATCCCGACCACCGTCGAGACCGACCCCGCCAGCACCACCCCGGCCACGTTGCGGGCCAGGTGGCGACGCGCGACGTCCCCGAACGCCGTACGCCGCCAGCTCGTCCTGGGCGCCTCCGGCAGCCGCCACGATCGCCAGGCCGACCCGGCGTACCCCACCAGCACGGCGAACGCGGCGCTGCAGGAGGCGACCCCGGCCGCGATCGCCACGTCGGCCGGCTCGCTGGGGATGGACGCGCAGGCCGCGAAGGCGAAGACGAGGAAGAGCGGGCCGGGTGGGTGCCACGCCATGGCGTCGGAGAAGAGGGAGCCCACCGCCGCGACCAGCCCGGCGACCGGCACCGCGAGCCAGGCCCGGTGCGCGGACGTGCCGACGACGACGCCGAGGGTGGTCGCGGTGACCAGGAGGGCACCCACGGCCACCTGCATCTGCAGGCGGGACAGGTGCACGTGGGTGCGCCCGTAGAGCGCAGTGAAGGCCCCGAACGCGGCGTAGATGGACCACTCGACCCGGTCGCACGACCAGAGCAGCAGCAGCGGGACCGCCACGGACGTGCCCGCGCGCAGGGCCACGCGGTGCGCCCCGGCCGCCGGGTTCATCCGCACCAGGTCGGCACCGAGCCCGGCACCGGTCGAAGGGAGTCTCACCCGGCCATCCTCGCCCACCCGGCAGCCGTGGGCCGGATCGCGAGACGAGTCCCGGACCTGCTCCGCGAGCGTGGCACAGTGGGGGATGTGACCACGAGCACGATCATCATTTCCTAGCGCGACGCCGACCACGCGCCGCGCCGACCTCCTGCACCCCGGGAGGTTTTTTTGTACCCGCACACGGATCGACCCCGCCCGAGCGACAGCCACCCGAGCCGCACCCACCCGAGCGACACCGCGAGAGATGAGACCGATGGACCTGCAGGGCTCCTTCCACGTCTACGACACGACGCTGCGCGACGGCGCGCAGCAGGAGGGGCTCAACCTCTCCGTGGCCGACAAGCTGACCATCGCGCGCCAGCTCGACGGGCTGGGGGTCGGCTACATCGAGGGCGGCTGGCCGGGGTCCAACCCCAAGGACACCGAGTTCTTCCGCCGGGCCGCCCAGGAGCTCGACCTGCGCCACGCCCGGCTGGCGGCCTTCGGGGCCACCCGGCGCGCCGGTGTCGCCGCGGCGGACGACCCGCTGGTCGCCGCCCTGCGCGACAGCGGTGCCTCGGTCGTCACGCTGGTCGCCAAGTCGCACGAGCGGCACGTGGAGCTCGCGCTCCGCACCACGCTCGAGGAGAACCTCGCGATGGTCCGCGACACCATCACCCACCTGCGCGAGTCGGGGCAGACGGTCTTCCTCGACGCCGAGCACTTCTTCGACGGCTACCGCTCCAACCGCGACTACGCCCTCGAGGTGCTGCGCACCGCGGCCGAGGCCGGGGCCGAGGTCGTGGCGTTGTGCGACACCAACGGCGGCATGCTGCCGGACTGGGTCAGCGACGTCGTCCACGACGTCATCGAGACGACGGGCGCCCGGGTCGGCATCCACTGCCACAACGACACCGGTTGTGCGGTGGCCAACACCCTGGCCGCCGTCGATGCCGGCGCCACGCACGTGCAGGGCACGATCAACGGGTACGGCGAGCGCACCGGCAACGCCGACCTGGTCTCGGTCGTCGCCAACCTCGAGCTCAAGCTGGACCGGCAGGTCCTCCCGGCCGGGCTGCTGGGCGAGGCCACCCGGATCGCGCACGCCGTCGCGGAGGTCACCAACTTCCCGCCCGCGTCCCGCCAGCCGTACGTCGGCACCTCCGCCTTCGCCCACAAGGCCGGCCTGCACGCCTCGGCCATCAAGGTCGACCCCGACCTCTACCAGCACATGGACCCGACGGGCGTCGGCAACGACATGCGGCTGCTCGTCTCGGACATGGCCGGCCGCGCCTCCATCGAGCTCAAGGGCCGCGAGCTGGGCTTCGACCTGTCCGGCGACCGGGAGCTGGTCACCCGGGTGACCGACCGCGTCAAGCAGATGGAGCAGCACGGCTACACCTTCGAGGCCGCCGACGCCTCCTTCGAGCTGCTCCTCGTCGAGGAGGTCGAGGGCGCACGCCCGTCGTACTTCGACGTGGAGTCCTGGCGGGTCATCACCGAGACCTCGCCGGCCGCCGAGGCGGTCTCCGAGGCCACCGTCAAGCTCCGGGCCGAGGGCGTGCGCTACGTCGTGACGGGGGAGGGCAACGGCCCGGTCAACGCCCTCGACGCCGCGCTGCGCAGCGCGATCGGGCAGGCGTTCCCCGAGGTGGCGAAGTTCGAGCTCATCGACTACAAGGTCCGCATCCTCGACCAGGGCCACGGCACCGACGCCATCACCCGGGTGCTCATCGAGACCACCGACGGTGAGTCGTCGTGGGTGACGGTGGGCGTCGGGCACAACGTCATCGAGGCGTCGTGGGGCGCCCTGGTCGACGGGCTGACCTTCGGGCTGCGACGCCACCAGCGCTAGGTTCGAGCGGTGACCGAGCCCGCGACGTACGACGACCTCCCTCGCCAGACGTCGACCGTCGAGCGGGTCGTCACCGCCCTGCTCATGGTCGGGCTCGCCGTGCTGGTGCCGATCGCGTCGTTCCTGGGACTCTTCTTCATGATGGTCGCGGACGGGTGCAACGGCGATGCGGAGTGCAGCCGGGGAAGGATCGGCCTCGGCGTGCTGGTGGCGGTCGGGTCGCCGGTGGTGGTCTTCCTGGTCGCCCTGGTGGTGGTCGTGACCCGGGTGGTCCGCCGCCAGTCGGCGTGGTGGGTGCCGCTGGTCGCCCTCGTCGTGGGTGCGGGGCTGTGGGCCCTCGGCGCGGTGATCGCCGCGTCCGCCGTCGGCTGAGACGGGAACCCTGGACCCAGGGTGGGGTCAGTGACCGACGACCCGGCGGACCAGGTCGTCCCACGCCGCCTCGATGCGGTCCAGGGTGACGTCGTCGGCCTGCTGCTGCTCGACGATCACGATGTCGAGCGGCGCGAGCAGCGCCACCGCCAGCAGCGGCAGGTCGCCCTCGACGTGCAGCTCGGACAGCAGGTGCCGCAGGTGCATGATCGCGAACGACGCGGCGGCGCGTGACCGGGCGCCGTGGCTGCCGGTGGCGGCCTTGATGAGGGCGCCGTGGGTGACGTTGAGCCGCAGTCGGGAGTGGCCCATGGCGAGGAGCCGGTCGTACGGCGGCGCCCCCGGCCCGAGCGGCGGGGGACCGGACAGGATGCTGGCCTGCCACGCGGTCTCCGAGCGGTCGAGCACCGCCGCCATCAGGCCCTCGCGGCTGGTGAACCGCCGGAACAGCGTGCCCTTGCCGACCCCGGCCTCGCGGGCCACGGCGTCCATCGAGATCCGCTCGACGCCAAGGTCGTCCACGAGGCGCGACGCGGCGGCGAGGATCGTCTCGCGGTTGCGGGCGGCGTCGGCGCGCTCGGGTGGCGGGGCGTCCGCCAGAGGGAGCTCGATGGGCACGGGCTCACCCTAGGTCGTGGGTGTGGCGCAGGACACGGGAATACAACCGGACCGCGGTCCGTTTGATCCTCCATGACTGACACCCGTGTTCTCGTCCTCGTCGGCAGCCTGCGCGCCGACTCCGTCAACCGTCGCCTCGCCGAGGCGCTCCAGGCGTCCGCCCCCGAGGGCGTCTCGCTGCAGATCGCGGAGGGCCTCGGCGCCATCCCGTTCTACAACGAGGAGATCGACGGCGACACCCCGCCGGCCGCCGCCGTCGCCCTGCGCGAGCAGGTCGCCGCCGCCGACCGCGTGCTCGTGATCACCCCCGAGTACAACGGCACCATGCCGGCCGTCCTCAACAACGCCATCGACTGGCTCTCGCGCCCCTACGGCGCCGGTGCCATCGTGGGCAAGCCGTTCGCGGCCGTCGGCACCACCCCCACGCCGTACGGCGGCAAGTGGTCGCACGAGCACGCCCGCCACTCGGCGACCATCGCCGGTGCCAAGGTGATCGACACCGTGGTGCTCTCCCAGCCGGGCGTCGAGGTGGACGTCCTCAACGACCCCGAGGTGCTGGCCAGGTTCCGCGCGGCCGTCGCCGAGCTCGCCGCCTGGCGCGACGACGCCGCGGCCTGACCCGGCGGGGGTACGGTCACCAGCGTGGCCGCACTCCACGACATGACTGCTCTGGAGCAGGGTGACCTCGTCCGCCGAGGTGAGGTCACCCCGCTCGAGCTCGTCGAGCACTACCTCGGACGCGCCGACCACGTCGGCGCGTTCGTCACGTCCACCCCCGAGCAGGCGCGCGCGCACGCCCGTCGGCTCGATCGCCGTCCCGAGGGCGCCGGGCCCCTGTGGGGAGTGCCGACGGCCATCAAGGACCTGCACCCCACCGCGGGGGTCCGCACGACCTTCGGCTCGGCCGCCTACGCGGACTTCGTCCCCGACACCTCCGACAACGTCGTCCTGACGGTCGAGGCCGCCGGGATGCCGAGCCTGGGCAAGACGAACACCCCGGAGTTCGGCTCGCCCTGCTACACCGAGCCCGACGTCGCGCCCCCGGCCGTGACCCCGTGGGACACCACGCGGACCGCCGGTGGGTCGAGCGGGGGAGCGGCCGCGGCGGTCGCGGCCGGGCTGGCGCCGCTGGCCCCGGGCTCGGACGGGGGCGGGTCCATCCGCATCCCGGCCTCGTGCTGCGGGCTCGTCGGGCTCAAGCCCACCCGCGGCCGGATCAGCGCCGCCCCCACCTACGGCGACCCGACCGGCCTGGCCACCGCGGGCCCGATCGCCCGGTCCGTCCGCGACGCCGCCGCCCTGCTGGACGTGCTGGCCGGCCGCCGACCCGGCGACCCCTCCTGGGCGCCACCGCCTCCGGTCCGCTTCCTCGAGGCCTGTGACCGCGACCCGGGTCGGCTCCGGGTCGCTCGCTTCCTCACACCGGTCATCACCGACAGCGACGTCGACCCCAGCAGCGTCGAGGCGTGGGAGGCCACCTCCACGCTGCTCGCCGAGCTGGGCCACGAGGTCGAGGACGTCGCCGTGCCGTTGCCGCGCGAGGCGGTGGCCACCTTCGAGACCTGCTGGGCGGTGCTGACCGCGATGTCACCAGCCCCACCCGGCACCGAGCACCTGCTGCGCCCGCTGACCCGGTGGCTCGCCGGCCGGGGGCGGGCGGTCAGCGGTCCCGAGTTCGGCGTCGCCGTCGCCCGGATGCGCCAGTACGCCGCGGACGCACTCGTCGCGCTCGCGCCGTACGACCTGGTCCTCACCCCGACCCTGGCGACCCCGCCACCCCTGGTCGGGGCCCTGCGCGACGACGCCGACCCGGCCGCTGACTTCGAGGCCCAGAAGCGGTTCACGCCGTGGACCAGCGCCTGGAACGTCACCGGCATGCCCGCGGTGTCGCTGCCCCTGCACCAGACCGCCGCGGGACTCCCCGTGGGGGTGATGCTGGCCGCCCGCCCGGCCGAGGAGCACGTGCTGCTGGCGGCGTCGGCGCAGCTGGAGGCGGCCCGGCCGTGGGCGGACCGGCGACCGCCGGGCTGGTGAGCGACCCGTGGACAACCGACCCCCTGCGTGGTCGGGTGGTCCCATGAGCGAGCTGACGCCCTACCTGTGCGTGGGGGACGCCCGGGCGGCGATCGAGTGGTACGTCGACGTGCTGGGCGCCGAGGTGACCTACGAGCCGATCGTCATGGACGACGGGCGCATCGGTCACGTGGAGCTGGCCGTCGACGGGGCCGGCTGGATGATGTCGGAGGAGTTCGAGTCCGCCGGGGTGGCGGCGCCCGACCCCTCCCGTGGGGCATCGGTGTCGCTGCACCTCACGGTCGCGGACGTGGACCGGGTCTGCCAGCGCGTGCGCGGGGCGGGTACGCCGCTCGACCGCGGGCCCGAGGACTCGCCGCCGGCCGGGCGGGTGGCGGTCTTCCGGGATCCGTTCGGCCACCGGTGGTTCCTCAACCAGCCGATGTCCTGACCCGTCGTCAGTCGCCGACGCCGCGGGCGTGCAGCGCGTCCCCGGTCTCGCGGGCTCGCGCCACCACCCGGATCACGAGCGGGGTGAGTCGAGCCCGGGGTGACCGCTCGAGGCCGCGCGCCAGGGCGGCGTCCCGCGCCTCGCCGGCCAGGGTGAGCGTCGAGGGGATCGCGCGCAGCATCAGCGAGAACGCGAGGCCGACCTGCTCGGGGTCGACCCCCAGGCGCCGGAAGGGGCGCAGCCCGTGGACCACGGCGTCCATGACCTCGTCGACGGGCGTCGTGACCGTGAGCGTGGTGGCGAGCAGGATCAGGGCGACCAGGTCACCCACGACCTCCACCGAGCGCGGCCACCCGCTCTGCCAGGCCGTCCACGCCCCCAGCACGACGGCCATGAGCAGCAGCCCGCGCATCGCGCGCAGGGTCACGTCCACCCGGGCGCCGGACCACGCCAGCAGGCTGGCCGCCAGGGCGACGAACGCCACCGCCGACAGCGGCCCGTGCACGACCACCACCACGATGCTGGCCAGCATCAGGCCCAGCAGCTTGGTCCCGGCCCGGCGTCGGTGCAGGAAGGTGTCCCCGGGCTGGTGGATCCCGAGCAGGTCGCCGCTCATGCGGTGGCCCGGTAGCGGGAGACGATCTCGTCGGCCGTGCCGTCGTGCTCGACGCGACCGTGCCGGACCAGCAGCGCGCGGTCGCAGCGGGAGGCCAGCTCGAGGTCGTGGGTGACGAGCACCAGCTGCTGGGGGAGCCCGAGCAGCAGGTCGCCGATGCGGCGGCTGTTGCCCAGGTCGAGCAGCGTGGTCGGCTCGTCGGCGACCAGCACCGAGGGCCCGGTGGCCAGTACCCCGGCCAGGGCCAGCAGCTGGCGCTCGCCGCCGGACAGGCCGTGCACGCTGCGGTCGCCGAAGCCCCCGAGCCCGAAGTCGGCCAGCACGGCGTCGGCGGCGGCCAGCCGTTCGACCTTGTCGCGATGCGTACGCCGCAGCGACAGCGCCACGTCCTCACGCGCCGTCGGCATCACGAGCTGGGCCGCGGGATCGGTGAACACGAAGCCGACGCGGCGTCGTACCTCCCGTCCGGACCTGGCCACGTCGAGGCCGTCCACCAGCACGCGGCCGGTGCTCGCCGTGACCAGCCCGTTGAGCAGGCGGGCCAGGGTCGACTTGCCGGAGCCGTTGGGACCGACCAGGGCGATCCGCCGCTCCGACAGCGACAACGACGTCTCGTGCAGGACCTGCAGGTCGCCGCCGTGGGTGGGGACCCGGACGGTGACCTGCTCGAGGGAGATCACGCTCACGTGGTGAGCGTGCCCTCCACCGGGTCCTGAGTCGAGTCGGCGCGGGTCCGGCTCACGAGCAGGTCGGGGAAGGCGCGGTGGACGGCCGTGGCGACCAGGGCCATCGCGAGGTTCTTGATGAGGTCGCCGATCCAGAAGATCCTGTCGATGTCGAAGGCCTGTGCCCACGTCACGTCGGCGCGCAGCACCAGCCCGGTCATGCCGAAGGTGTGGATGAAGACCGCGGAGCTGAAGACCCCTGCCGCGAAGATGGTCGGCACGCTCGCCAGCGAGCGGCGGGGCAGGCGCTCCACGATGAAGCCGCAGAGCCCGGCGGCGAACGGGAAGCCGACCAGGTAGCCCGCCGAGGGCCCGGTCAGTACCGCGAGGCCGGCCGCGCCCCCGGAGAAGATCGGCAGGCCGGCCGCACCCGCGACGACGTACAGCAGGACGGCCAGGAAGCCGCGGCGCATGCCGAGCACGGCGCCGGAGAGGAGCACGGCGAAGGTCTGGAGGGTGATCGGCACCGCGGTGCCGACCGAGAGCGCGGGGAGGAGGGCGCACACCGCGATGAGGGCGGCGAAGGCCGCGATCAGGGCGATGTCGGTGCCGGCGCGTCGAGTCTGCATGGGGGTTCCTTCGCGATACCTGAACGGTGGTCAGTTGAACGGCGTTCAGGTTAGGGTGACGCGCGTACGACGTCAATGCGGTCTCACGCCGCCCTCGCCAGGACCCACCAAGGGAGCACCCGTGCGCCACCACCGGGAGGACATTGTCGAGCGGGCCGTGAGGGTGCTCGACGACTACGGTCTCGCCTCGCTCACCATGCGCAGGCTCGGATCGGAGCTCGGCCTGCAGGCGAGCGCGATCTACCACCACTTCCCGAGCAAGCAGGCGCTGCTGGCCGCGGTCGCCGACGAGGTGCTGGCACGCGGTCGCCGTCCGCGGACCGCCACCGGGTGGGACGACCTCCTCGTCGAGGCCTGCTACGAGCTGAGGGACGCGATGCTGGCCTACCGTGACGGCGCCGACCTGGTGGCGACGGTCTACGCGTTCGGTCTCGGCGCGCGAGGACCGGCCGACGAGCTCGAGGAGATCCTCGCCCGCGCCGGCTTCAGCGAGCCGCTCGTGGGGGTGGGGGCCCGGACGCTGCTGCACTTCGTCTTCGGGCACACCTTCGAGGAGCAGACCGCGCTCCAGGCGGAGAGTGCCGGGGCCATCGAGGGTCCGTCCGCGGAGGACGGGGCGACCGACCGGACCGGGGACTTCGACCTGGGCCTCGGCCTGGTGCTCGACGGGCTCGGCGTCCACGCGCCGACGGGCGGGCGGGTCAGGGGCTGACGTCGACCTCGGCGCCGTGCAGCTCCGCGAGCAGCACCGCGCCCGCGAGGTCGAGCCTCGTCCGCTGCAGCTGGGCGGCCGCGAGGTCCACCCCGTCCAGCGACGCGCCACGCAGGTCGGCCTTCCCCAGCCTGGTCTCCCGCAGGGTCGCCCGGTCGAGCCGCGCGTTGCGGAGCGAGGTGGCGGTGAGGTCGCTCAGGGACAGGTCGGCCTCGCGGAGGTCGACGCCCGAGAGGTCGAGCCGGGCCAGGTTGGTGCCCCGGATCGTCACGCCCTGCCACTGCCCGCCCCGGACCGTCATCGGCCGCATGACGCACTCGGAGAACACCGTGCCGACGAGCTTGCAGCCGTCGAGGGTGACGTCGAAGAACTTCGAGCGGCGCACGTCGCACGCCACGAACGCCGTGGACGTGTGGGTCGACGAGCTGAACTGGCAGGCGTGGAAGGTGCACTGGTCGAAGACGGCCCCGGAGGTGGTGCACTCGCTGAAGTCGACSCCGGTGAAGGTGCACTCGGTGAAGCGGGCGGCGCCCAGCTGGTCGCCGTACCAGTCGTCGTCGTGGAAGTCCTGGCCCGTGGCCTGCATGGGCTCAGACATCGTGGACCGGGGCGGGAGTGGGGCTCGTCACGGGCGCCACGCTAGCCCGCGTCCGGCGCGCACGCCGCCGGTAGGGTCGGGGCGTGATCGCGTCCCATGCCCACCGCTTCCTCTTCCTCAAGACTCGCAAGACGGCGGGCACCAGCGTCGAGATCGCGTTGTCGAAGGTCTGCGGCCCGGAGGACGTGATCACCCTGATCAGCCCCGAGGACGAGGAGCTGCGCGCGGCCGCGGGTGGGCGTGGTCCACAGAACTTCGAGTCTCCGCCGCTGTCCCGCAAGGCCTTCAACCACATGAGCGCCCGCCTGGCGCGGGACGCCGTCGGCCCGGACACGTGGCGTGACTACTACAAGTTCGCGATCGAGCGGAACCCGTGGGACGCCGTCGTCTCGCTCTACTACTGGAAGTACAAGGACCGCGAGCAGCTGCCGGACTTCGACACCTACGTCTCGGAGGAGTGGATCGAGCAGCTGGCCAACAACCGCCGGATGTACCGCATCCGCGGTCGCCTCGTCGTCGACCGGGTGCTGCGCTACGAGCACCTCGACACCGAGCTCGCCGAGGTCTGGGACCACCTCGGCCTGCCGGGCGAGCCGGACCTCCCGCGCGCCAAGGGCCACGCCCGTCCGGCCGGTCACTACCGCGAGCTCTACTCGGACGCCTCCCGCGAGCGGGTCGGCGTCGTCTTCGCCGACGCGATCGAGGCCTTCGACTACGAGTTCTGAGGGGCCGGCACGTCGAGCAGCCGCTCGCACTCCTCTACCAGCCGTCGGCGCAGGGGGGCGCCCCGCTCGGCGAAGGCCCGCTGCTCCCTCACGTACGCCGCCTTGCCCTCGGGCGTCTCGATGCGCACCGGCTCGAAGCCGAGGTCGGCGAGGTCGTAGGGCGCGGCCCGCATGTCGAGCTCGCGGATGTCCCGGGCCAGCTCGAAGCAGTCCGCGACGAGGTCCGAGCTGATCATCGGCGTGAGCCGGAAGGCGTGCTTGTAGAGGTCCATCCCGGCGTGCAGGCACCCCGGCTGCTCGTACGCCGCCCGGTCGTCGCGACCGGGCTGCAGCGTGTTGAGCGGTCGTGCCGGTCCGGTGAAGAAGCGGAAGGCGTCGAAGTGGGAGCACTGGACCTTGTGCTGCTCGACCACGGTGTCGGTGCCCKACGACCCGAGCCGCAGCGGCCAGTCGTTGTGGCGCACCTCGTCCGCGGACTGCTGGTAGACCATCGCCCACTCGTGCAGCCCGAAGCAGCCGACGTGGGCCGGCCGGGACTCGGTGGCTCGGAGCAGGTTGGCGAGCCCGCGCAGCAGCGTGGCCTGCGCGGCGACGTACGCAGACGTGACGGTGCCGGACGCGTAGCCCCGAAGCCCGTCGTACCCCGCCGCGTCGGCCAGCCGCACGCCGTACCCGGGGTGCCACCGGCGCAGCTGGGCGGGACGCTGGGAGTAGTAGGTGAAGAGGAAGTCGTGGACCGGGTGCTTCACGCCGCCGGCCCGCCGGGTCAGGTGGGGTCGCAGGTGGGCGTCGACGCGCGCGGCGTGGGCGTCCGCGCGGGGTCGCCACTGCGCGCGCTCCAGCACCTGCTCCTGCTCCACGACCTGCACGCAGGACAGGGTAGGTCGCCCGGTGCGACACTCGAGAACCGACGACAGGAGGCCAGATGACCGGCTCGAGATCCCTGGGTGAGGAGCTCGCCCGCGCGGTCGCGGCGAAGGACCGCGACGCCTTCGGTCGCCTGCTCGCCGACGACGTCGACTTCAAGGGCCTGACCCCGGGCCGCGCCTGGGAGGCGACCGGGCCGGCGGAGGTCGCCGCGGTGTTCTTCGACCACTGGTTCGAGCCGAGCGACACCATCGAGGCGCTCGTCGACATCACCACCGGGGACGACGTCGCCGACACCCGACGCGTCTCCTACCGACTCGACCTCCTCAACGAGGACGGCGAGCAGGTGGCCGAGCAGCAGGCCTACTTCCGCACGACCGGCGACCGGATCACCCACCTGCGGGTACTCTGCTCGGGCTTCCGACCGCGCACCTGAGCCCGGGTGGCCGAGCGCCGACACCGGGGAGGACTGGTCCGTCCGGGCCTTACCGGGCACGCCGAGGGCAAGGACACTGGAGCGATGGAGGACCACGGGGTGGCGCTGCAGCGCGCCCACGCCCACACGCTCGACTGGCTGGCGTCGCTGGACACCCGGCGGGTACCCGCCTCCGCCTCGATCGAGGACGTCGTGGCGCGGCTCGGTCCCGACCTGCCCGACGGGTCGAGCGACCCGGCCGAGGTCGTGGACCTGCTCGCCTCCGCCTGCGAGCCGGGGCTCACCGCGATGCCCTCGGGACGCTTCTTCGGGTTCGTCATCGGCGGCACCCACCCGGCCGCCCTGGCCGCCGACTGGCTGACCAGCGCGTGGGACCAGAACTCCGGCC